>CAJYIG010000198.1 GCA_913774725.1 uncultured Curtobacterium sp.
CGCCGTGGTCCGTCCACACGTGGCCGGCGACGACGGCGACGAGGCCGAGCACCCTGAGGAGGTCGATACCTGCCGCACGCGTCTGATGTCCCACACGTGACATTGTACGCTGGTGGAGCACGGGACGGAAGGAGCGGAAGTCCCGTGAAGACATCCAGGGTGACGAGCGTTCCGCCGGCCAGCCGTTCGGCGACATCGCGACGTTGCGCAGCCGGGGCGTCGGCGCAAGGAGGTGTCGGGATCCGTTCGGGCTGCGCACAGCGCGAGCGCAGACGACGGGGCCGGATCCTGCACATCCGTGCGGGTTCGCGCGGATCGGACCGGAAGCGTGGACACGTCACCCGTCCCGGTGTCACGATCGGTGTACGACCGGCTGGTTACCGCGTCGAGTGCTCGGAACGCCTCCTGATCCGCGTTCCACGCGCCGAAGGGCCCGGACGGATCCCGTCCGGGCCCTTCGTCATCTGCGTCGTGCGGGGCCGGCAGCGGGACTCGAACCCGCAACCCCCGTATTACAAGTACGGTGCGCTACCAATTGCGCCATGCCGGCTGACGCGCCCATCCTAGCGGCGGGCGCGTCGGACCATCACTCGGTCGGCTCGGCCGAGAAGTTCAGCGACAGTGAGTTCATGCAGTAGCGGTCACCCGTCGGGGTGCCGAAGCCGTCGGGGAACACGTGCCCGAGGTGCGAGCCGCAGTTCGCGCAGCGGACCTCGGTGCGGACCATGCCGAGCGACTTGTCCTCGATGAGCTGCACGGCCTCGGGCCGCACCGACTCGTAGAACGACGGCCAGCCGCAGCCGGAGTCGAACTTCGTGCCGCTCTTGAACAGCTCCGCGCCGCACGCCGCACACGTGTAGATGCCGGCGCGCTCCTCGTCGAGCAGCTCACCCGTCCACGGACGCTCGGTCCCGGCCTGCCGGAGCACGGCGTACTGGTCCGGGGAGAGCTCCTCGCGCCACTGGGCGTCCGACTTGTCGACGTTGTACGCCATTGCTTCCTCCTGCTTCCGGTCGGGACTCGATGGTGATGCCCGACCCCTTCAGTAAACTCGCGACGATGTCCGAGCATTCCGTCCGCCACGCCCGCTGGACCCGCCTGACGACGGACGAACTGTACGGCATCGTGCGGCTGCGGAACCGCGTCTTCGCGCTCGAGCAGCGGGTCACCGCCGAGGACCTCGACGGCCGCGACCGCGAGCCCGACACCGAGCACTGGTGGTTCGGAGCGGACACCGATCCGGTCGGGTACCTCCGCCTGGTCCGGCCCGCCCCGGAGGAGGCGCACCCCGCCGGGTCCGCCGTGCCGGCCTGGGTGATCGGGCGGGTCGCCACCCACCCCGACCACCGCGGGCGGGGGATCGCCGGCCGTCTGGTCGCCGCCGTGCTCGACGCACACGGGCACGAGCCGTTCGTCCTGCACGCCCAGGAGTACGTCGCGGGACTCTACGAGCGTCACGGCTTCGTCCGGTTCGGCGCACCGTACGACGAGGCCGGCATCCGCCACGTCGGCATGCACCGCCCGTGACCGGCACGCGAGAGCGCTGGGCCGCCTACGCGGAACGCATCGCCACGGTCTCGCCCTCGTACGCCGCCTGGGCACGGTCGGTCGACGACGACCTCGTCGCGCTCCTCGACGCGGTACCGGAGCAGCAGCGGCAGCCCGAGCTGGTCTTCGCGGTCGCGCGGCGGCTCGGTGCGGACCCGGTGGACCCCGGGTCGCTGCGTGCGCTCGGCCGGGAGGCGCGCCCCGCCCTGGTGACGGCCCTCACCACCGCCACGGTGCAGGCGAACGACCCGCGGCGGCTCGGTCCCGTCGTCCCGGTCCTGCAGGCGCTCGCCGCCGCCGTAGCGCAGGTCGGCGACACGCGACCGCTCGGACTCGTCGACGCCGGTGCAGCGGCGGGGCTCTGCTCGGTCCCGGACCGGGTCACGCTCGACCACCGCGGCCCGGACGGCGTCGTCCGCGTGCACACCGCCGTCGCCGAGCCGTCCGTGCACCTGACGGTCGAGGCCAGCGGGACGGTGCCCGAGCCGACGACCACACCGATCCGCATCGGCGCGCGGGTCGCCCTCGACCCGGACCCGATCGACCTCGCCGAGCCCGGGGCGTTCGACCGCCTGGTGGAGGCCGTGCCGCCCGAGGCGACGGACCGCACCGCCCTGATGCGCGAGGCGGCGCGCGCGACGCTCGCCGTGCCTCCCGTCCGGATCCGCGGCGTGCTGCCCGGCGACCTCGACCGTGCCCTGGACGCGCTGCCGGACGACGTCCGACCCGTGGTGCTCACCACCGGGACGCTCGTCTACGTGCCGGGGCCGGACCGCCAGCGCGTGGTCGACCGACTGGTGGAGCGCGGCGTGCACTGGGTGGCCCTCGAGCGCACCGGGATCCTGCGCGGGGTGGCCGCGACGCTGCCCGACGACGTCGACGCAGCGGACCCGGACGCGTTCGCGACGGTCTCGCTCGACGGGGTCGCGCTGGCGGTGTGCGACCCGTTCGGCGTGCGCGTCCGGTGGTTCCGTCGACCGGGAGCCTGAACCGGGTCTCGCGACAGTCCAGCCGCGTGCCAGGGTCGGACCGCCGGGCACCCCTACGATGTGCGAGACCCGTGACCGAACCGTGACCGGAAGTGCCGTGACCGCCCTCCCCACCGACGAGCTCAGCGAGCTCGACAAGCGCGTGCTCGCGTTCGAGCACGACCGGGCGCGACACGACCGCACCAAGGAAGCGGAGATCCGGGTCGCGTTCGACATGTCGCCGGCGCGCTACTACCAGGTGCTCGACCGCGTGATCGACCTGCCCGCCGCACTCGCGTTCGACCCGCAGCTGGTCGGACGACTGCAGCGGCTGCGGCACGCCCGCACCCGAGCACGGGCGGCGCGCACGTTCGTCGCCCCCGCGCCCGATCCCCGTGAAGAGGAACGATGACCGAGAGATTCCCGCGAGACCGGTTCGACGACGTCACCGACGGCCCCCGGGTGGGAGCGCACCGCGGTGCCCGTCGTCGCGGGCGTGGGTGGATCGCGTTCGCCTGGGGCGCCCTGGCCACCGGCGTGCTCGTGCTCGTGGGTGTGCTCGTGCTCGCGCTGCTGAACGGCAGCTACTCGTTCCCGGGGTCGACCTCGTCGCCACGCCCCTCGTCGAGCCCCTCGGCGTCCGCAGCGCCGTCGGAGACCCCGTCGACGCCCGCGTCCGAGGAGCCGAGTGCGGCGGAGCCGTCGGCGCAGGGCACGACGAGCGTGGTCGTGCTGAACGGCACGACGACCACCGGTCTGGCCGCCCGTGGCAGCCGCGCGCTGACCGCCGCCGGCTGGAAGGTCACGTCGACGGGGGACGCCGGGACGACGGGGGCGACGACGTCGGTCGTGTACTACCAGCAGCCCGAGCAGCAGGCCGTGGCGCAGGGGGTGGCGAAGGCCCTCGGCATCGCGACGGTGGAGCAGTCGTCGGCGTTCCCGAACGCCGATGTCAGCGTCGTGCTCGGCGCTGACTACGGCGGCTGACGCACGATCCCCGGGATCACCGGGGCCCGGTTTGTGACAGGGGTGTTTCGGGCACGTTGATTCTTGACGGAATCGGCGTGAAAGAACGTCACACCCCTTGCCTTGCCGCGGTTGTTGCACGAGAGTCATCGCCAGACGGCGACGGCGTCGTTCGCAACAGCAGCACCAGGGAGCAAGAGATCATGGCCAACGGAACCGTGAAGTGGTTCAACGCCGAGAAGGGCTTCGGCTTCATCACCGTGGATGGAGGGGGCCAGGACGTGTTCGTGCACTACTCGGCAATCGACATGTCGGGGTACAAGGTCCTCGAGGAGGGCCAGGCGGTCACCTTCGACGTCGGCACCGGGGCCAAGGGCCCGCAGGCAGAGGCGGTCCGTCCCGCCTGAGACCGGGACCACCCGTCGACGCGCCGTCCCCTCGGGGGCGGCGCGTTCGTCGTGTGCGCGCCGACGCACCGCTGCCGCGGTGCCGCTGCGGTGGGACCGGCGCCGTCGGTACCGGCCGGTGGACCCGGTGCCGCACCGTCTCCTGGGAAGTCGGGCCGTGCCTCCCGGCTGTGTTGCACTCGCACCCGGCGAGTGCCAGAATCGGCGTTGGCACTCGCTCACGCTGAGTGCCAGCACGACCCCCATGACGACGTCCGGGAGGGACGAGAAACTCACATGGCTAAGATCATTGCTTTCGACGAGGAGGCCCGCCGTGGCCTCGAGCGCGGCCTGAACACCCTGGCCGACGCCGTGAAGGTGACGCTCGGCCCGCGCGGCCGCAACGTCGTCCTCGAGAAGAAGTGGGGCGCCCCCACGATCACGAACGACGGTGTCTCCATCGCCAAGGAGATCGAGCTCGACGACCCGTACGAGAAGATCGGTGCGGAGCTCGTCAAGGAGGTCGCGAAGAAGACCGACGACGTCGCCGGTGACGGTACGACCACCGCGACCGTGCTCGCTCAGGCGCTCGTCCGCGAGGGCCTCCGCAACGTCGCCGCCGGTGCCGACCCCGTGTCGCTCAAGCGCGGCATCGAGAAGGCCGTCGCCGCCGTCTCCGACCAGCTCCTCGCCAACGCGAAGGACATCGAGACCAAGGACCAGATCGCCGCGACCGCGTCGATCTCGGCCGCTGACTCCACCATCGGCGAGCTCATCGCCGAGGCGATCGACAAGGTCGGCAAGGAGGGCGTCGTCACCGTCGAGGAGTCGAACACCTTCGGCACCGAGCTCGAGCTGACCGAGGGCATGCGCTTCGACAAGGGCTACCTGTCGCAGTACTTCGTCACGGACCCGGAGCGCCAGGAGGCCGTCTTCGAGGACCCGTACATCCTCATCGTCAACTCGAAGATCTCCAACATCAAGGACCTGCTCCCGGTCGTCGACAAGGTGATCCAGGCGGGCAAGCAGCTCCTCATCATCGCCGAGGACGTCGACGGCGAAGCGCTCGCGACCCTCGTCGTGAACAAGATCCGCGGCATCTTCAAGTCCGTCGCCGTCAAGGCCCCGGGCTTCGGCGACCGTCGCAAGGCCATGCTCCAGGACATCGCGATCCTGACCGGCGGCCAGGTCATCTCGGAAGAGGTCGGCCTCAAGCTCGAGAACGCGACCCTCGACCTGCTGGGCAAGGCCCGCAAGGTGATCATCACCAAGGACGAGACCACGATCATCGAGGGTGCCGGCGACGACGAGCAGATCGCGGGCCGCGTCCGTCAGATCCGCTCCGAGATCGAGGCGACCGACTCCGACTACGACCGCGAGAAGCTCCAGGAGCGCCTCGCCAAGCTCGCCGGTGGCGTCGCCGTCATCAAGGCGGGCGCCGCGACCGAGGTCGAGCTCAAGGAGCGCAAGCACCGCATCGAGGACGCCGTCCGCAACGCGAAGGCCGCCGTCGAGGAGGGCATCGTCGCCGGTGGTGGCGTCGCGCTCATCCAGGCGTCCGTCGCGCTCGACTCGCTCGAACTGCAGGGTGACGAGGCGACCGGTGCGAACATCGTCCGCGTCGC
>CAJYIG010000199.1 GCA_913774725.1 uncultured Curtobacterium sp.
ACGGCGGACGGGTGGATCGTCCCGGCGGGTCCCGTCGCGCTGCTCCACCCGTTCGGTGCCGCAGCCGAGTTCTACCGGCACGGCTGGAACTCGTGGAGCCCGAGCGGGTGGACGCGTGTCGACGGCGGCACCATCGGCATCAAGGACAGCCCTGAACGGCTGCTCACCGCCGACGACGCAGCGAACGAGACACCGCACGCGCACTCCGGCAGCGCCGTGGGCGCGGTGACCGGTCCGGACGGCGGCACGCTGCTCGTCGGGGCGCTCGGCCTCGGCACCCCGCGGGTCGGTGCCGACGGCAACGTCCTGTGGGCGAGGAGCGAGCACGACGACGCAGAGTGGTTCGTCGCACACGGCGCGGAGCAGGACGTCTTCGCCGCCTACGCCGACCACGTCGCCGAGCGGCTCGGCCGCCGGACCGCCCGCGCCGGCACGGTCTGGAGCAGCTGGTACTCGTACTACGAGGACATCACCGAGGAGCGGATCGCCCGTGCGGCGGCCGATCTCAAGGGGTACCCGGTCGACGTGTTCCAGATGGACGACGGGTGGGAGCCGGTCGTCGGGGACTGGACGGCCGGGCCGGACTTCCCGAGCGGGATGGCCGCCACGGCCCGGACCATCGCGCGGCACGGCTTCCGCCCGGGCATCTGGCTCGCGCCGCTGATCGCCCTGCCCGGCTCGACGATCGCCACCGAGCGCCCCGACCTGCTCGTGGCCGGCGACGACGGCCGTCCGCTCGTCACCGGGCACAACTGGGGTTCGCACTACCACTCGCTCGACACGACGCACCCGGAGGTGCTCGACCACCTCCGCGGGGTCTTCGACCGGATCACCGCGGACGGCTACAGCTACCTGAAGCTCGACTTCATGTACGCCGGCGCCGTCGGCGGACACCGACACGTCGACCTGCCCCGCGAGCAGGTCTACCGGCAGGCGATCGAGCACGTCCGGACCACCGTCGGCGACGACGTGTACCTGCTCGGGTGCGGGGTCCCGATGATCCCCTCGGTCGGGGTGTTCGACGGCGCCCGCGTCGGACCGGACGTCGCGCCGTTCTGGGACAACGCCGAACGGGTGGGCGACCCGTCCGGCGAGGGCGCCCGCAACGCGCTGGTCTCCTCGGTCAACCGGGTGTGGATGCGGCGGCTGTACGAGGTGGACCCCGACTCGGTCTACTTCCGGAGCGGACGGAACCTGCTCGGGCCGGACGAGCGTGAGGCGCTGCAGGACACCGCGGCGGTCCTCGGGTTCCGGTCGACGTCCGACCCCGTCGACTGGCTCCGACCGGAGGAGCGGGCCGAGGCAGCGGACTGGCTCGGCAGGACCGCGGTGGTCGAGCAGCTCGGCCGGTACGTCTTCCGTGTCGACGACCGGGTGGTCGACCTCACCCCGTACGTCACCGGCGAGCGGGCGGTCGACGCAGCGTCGTTCATCGGCTGACCGACCGGCGTGCGGCCGGAACGGCTCCTGGCGGCCGTCGTCTCAGACGGTGACGACCACCTTGCCGGCGATCCGACCGGCCGCACCCTCGGCGTGCAGCGCCGGGAGCTCCGCCAGCGGGATGCGGCGGGTGACCTCGACGGTGAGCTGTCCGGCGTCGACGAGCCCGACGAGCTCGGCAAGTCGCTCGCGGTTCGGCAGGACGAACACCGTCGCGGCCCGGACGCCTCGGGATGCGTCGTCCGGTGTCGCCATGAACGCCGTGGTGCTGACCACGGTCCCGCCGTCGCGGACCGCCGCGACGAGTGCCTCGAAGCGCTCCGGCTCGATCGGCGCGAGGTTGAGCAGCACGTCGACCGGTTCGTCGAGCGCCGCGAGGACGTCCGTCGTGGTGTGGTCGACGACCTGCTGGGCGCCTGCGGCGCGGACCGCGTCGGCGCTCCGCGGGCTCGCAGTGGCGACCACGTGCACACCGGCGCGGACCGCGAGCTGGACCGCGTACTTCCCGACCACACCGCCGGCGCCGTTGACCAGCACGCGCTGGCCCGCCTCGAGGTGCCCCTCGTCGAACAGGGCCTGCCATGCGGTCAGCGCCACGGACGGCAGTGCCGCGGCGTCCGCCAGCGGGACGCTCGTCGGGGCGGTGACCAGTGCCTCCGCGGGCGAGACGACGTACTCGGCGGCGCCGCCGTCGCGCTCCATCGGCAGGAACCCGACGACCGCGTCGCCGACGGCGAGGCCCTCGACGCTCTCGCCCAGCGCGACGACCGTGCCGGAGACGTCGTACCCGGGCACGTGCGGCAGCTGGACCGGGATCGGCAGGAAGCCGCCGCGCATGCCGTTGTCGGCGGCGTTGTAGGCCGAGGCGGCGACCCGCACCAGGACCTCGCCCGCACCCGGCTCGGGGCGCTCGACGTCCTCGATCCGCAGGACCTCCGGTCCGCCGACCTCGTGGAACCGGACCGCCTGCATCGTGCTCTCGTTCATGGTCTTCCCCTTCGTCATGTGCTTCGAATTCGAAGCGATAGGGCGACCGTACACCTGCTTCGAGTTCGAAGCAACAGGTAGGATCGATCCATGACCCCTCCCCCGTCGGCACTCACCCGGACCCAGCTCGACGCGTACTTGTCGTTCACCGAGGTCGCGGCGTTGCTCCGCCCCGCGGTCGAGCAGCAGCTCCGGGACGCCGGCGAGCTCAGCTACGTCCAGTTCCAGCTGCTGGCCCGGCTGGGCGATGCGCCGGAGGGGCAGCTGCGGATGACGGACCTGGCGGACGGGGTCGTCTACAGCCGCAGCGGGCTGACCTACCAGGCGCAGGTGCTCGAGCAGCGCGGGCTCGTCACGCGGGGGCCGTCACCGGACGACGAGCGGAGCACCGTGGTCTCCCTGACGGATGCCGGCCGTGACACCCTCGCGGCCGTCTTCCCCGGTCACATCGCGACCGTGCACGGGCTGCTGTTCGCGCAGATCAGCGACGACGATGCAGCGGCGTTGGCCGACGTCCTCGGGCGGGTCAGCGGGCACCTGCGGCAGCACCCGCCGCGGTCGGCGGGACGGGGGCGGCGGAAGGCGACGCCGCCCACCGGTTGAGCGGCCAGGACAGCGCCAGCACCGTGACGACCGAGACGATCGAGACGAGTGGCAGCCACCAGAAGCGCAGACCCTTCCTGCGACGGGCGAGCCCGCCCCACAGCGGCAGCACGATGCTCAAACCCTCCGCGAGGACGAAGGCGACGTAGATTCCCTGTTGGAGGGCCTGCGAACACGTTCCCGCTCCCCCGCAGGGCGCGTAGACCATCAGCGTGAACTGGCAGAGGAACCAGACGATGACCGCCGTGACGACCGCCACGAGCTCCAGGAGAGCGAAGGTCACGTCCTGCCACGGAGCGGTCGCTGTCTCGCCCCTCCGCTTCATCGTCGACCCGTGTGCATGCGGCAAGACTGCCGCCTGCCCGGTCGCCGCACCAGTCGGCCTTGTCGGGGACAGGGCACCGCTCGCGGTTGCAGCCGTCTCCGCCGCGGCCGGACGCGAGGCGCGGGGCGGGCCGGCACCGCGCCTCCCGTCCGGCAGTGGCGAGCGTGCTCGCGCGTCAGGGGCTCACCCGGTCCTGCGGCGCGGCTGCGCTCTTGAGGTGCGGGGGTCGGGTAAGGGTCGCGGTCGACCGGACCGGAGCGGGCGCAGCACCTCCAGGAACATGAAAAGCCCGCCGAAGCGGGGTTTTCATGTGGCGGTACCGGTGGGATTTGAACCCATCGCTCCGTGTTCGTATCTGCACGGGCGGGCTCCCGATCGCCGGACGTACGGGGAAGTTGCCGACGGGTCGGGCCAGTCAAAGCCGTTCCCGGCCAGGTGGTGGTGCACCAAATTGCACCACGGCGATGCTTGGGGACGCCCGCCTCCGAGAGCAACGCGGAGGCGAAGCGCCCGCCCCCGCATGGGCGTCCGGATAGCGCCCCGCCATCGCGACTGTCTGCGGACCACCTATGTGAGACAGATGGTGAGCGCTGCGTGCGACCGCGATGACTCGTACGCCGGAGGACCGTCTATTGAGACAGTGGCCCGGGCTTATCGTGTGTGACCTCACATGCTTGCTGTGACACCCAATTCCTTACGGCGGAGCAAGCTCGAACACCGATGGAGGAGGTAGCGGTGTTCGTGCTGCAGGCGATTGGTGACGCGTTGGCTGCGGCTGGCTCGATGGGGTGGGAGAT
>CAJYIG010000200.1 GCA_913774725.1 uncultured Curtobacterium sp.
CGGAGCACCACTGCCGCGCCGCCGGGAGCTCCGCGAGCGCCGCAGGTCGACGGCCTCCTCCGGCGGACCACGCCGGACGGACCTCCGCGGCGGCGGCCTGCGCGCCCTGGCCCTCCGTCCGGGCACCACGGCCAGCCGCCGGAGGCGTAGAGCACCCGGCCCGCACGTCCCCGGCCCTCGTCGGTCCGTCGTCGCAGCTCGGACCCGGCGCCCCGCCGCGCTCCCGGCGGCACGAGCAGGGTCGACGACGCGCCTGTTCCCGGTGACCGCGTCCGCCCTCGCAGCCTGCCTGGTCGTCTCCGGAGCGACGCCGGCCGCAGCACTCGACGACCCGACCGGGCTCGGTCTCGGAGCCGCACGGACGGCTGCACCCACTCCCGCGCGGCACCTCGCGCCCGCGCCGGAGCAGCACTACCGCGTCGCGTCCGGGGTCACCGTCACCGTGACCCGCGACGGCTTCGACGTGCGGCAGACCCGCGCGGGCAGTGCCCGCCACGGCGGGGTGCAGATCACGACCGGCGCGGGTGCGGTCCGCCCGGTCGCGGGCACGATCCCGACGGCGGGAGGCTTCGGCGGACGCCAGGTCGCAGGGTGCGGCGCCTGTTCGACGAACCACCACGGCCTCGACTTCGCTGCGGCGGCCGGCACACCGGTGGTCGCCGTGATGCCCGGGCGTGTGGTCTCCGCCGGTCCCCTCGGCGGGTACGGCAACCAGGTGCTCCTCGCGCACCCGGACGGTACGCAGACCCGGTACGGGCACCTGTCGCGCATCGACGTCCTGCCCGGGCAGTCGCTGTCGGCCGGCGAGCAGGTCGGCGCCGTTGGCAGCACCGGCATCTCGACCGGACCGCACCTGCACTTCGAGGTGATCATCGACGGGGCCCCCGTCGACCCGGCGCCCTGGCTCGCAGCGCGCGGCCTGCTCTGAGCCGTCGTCCTGCCCGGTGGTCCAGGGGTCCGGCACGGCCCGTCCTCCCTGCGCAGGCGTAGCGTCGAGGTCGTCGTCGGCAGGGTGCCGGACGCAGGACGGAGACACTGGTGCGCGTGACGGTGCTGGGCACGGGGACGATGGGTGCAGGGGTCGCGAAGTCCCTGCTGCGTGACGGGCACCAGGTGACCGTCTGGAACCGCAGCGCCGACAAGGCTCGTCCGCTGGGCGACGACGGGGCGACGGTGGCGACGGACGCCGCCGCCGCGGTCGCCGACGCCGAGGTCGTCCTGCTGACCCTCTTCGACACCGACGCGGTCGTCGACGTCCTCGAGGCCGCCGCGGGCGATGCTCCGGCGGACGCCGTGTGGGTGCAGGCGTCGACCGTCGGGGTCGCGGGCACCGAGACCGTGGTGCGGCTCGCGGAGCAGTACGGCATCACCCTCGTCGAGGCGATGATGCTCGGGACGAAGGCCCCCGCGGAGCAGGGGAAGCTCACGATGCTCGCCGCTGGCCCCTCGGACGTGCTCGACCGCGTGGACCCGGTGCTCGATGCCGTCGGTGCGAAGACCGTCCGTGCGGGAGAGCGGGTCGGCGACGGGACGGCGTTGAAGCTCGCCGCCAACGCCTGGATCGCGTCGATCACCGCCGCCACGGGCCAGTCGCTCGCGATCGCCCGAGCCCTCGGACTCGACCCGCAGCTGTTCCTCGACGCGATCGACGGCACCGCGAGCGACTCGCCCTACGCGCACACCAAGGGCGCCGCGATGATCGGCGGGGACCTCGCGCCGCAGTTCGCCCTCGACGGCCTGCGGAAGGACATCGGCCTGATCGGCGAGGCCGCTCGGTCCGCAGGTGTGTCGACGACCCTGCTCGACGCACTCGACGGGGTCTACGGCCGGGCGAGTGCCGCAGGCCACGGTGGGGACGACATCGCGGCCGTCGGTACGGCGTTCACGGACGAGGGGACGTCGACCGACTGACCCCACGTGGACCGACCGACCGGACGTCGACCGACTGACCGGACGTCGACCGCCTGACCGGAGGTCCGGCCGGAGACCGACGGGTCAGTCGCGGCGGAGCCAGCGCAGGACGGCTCCGCGCAGCCGCCCGACCGCCTCGTCGTTCATCGTGTTCGCCAGGTCGAAGGCCTCACGAGCGGGGTCGGCACCGTCCCGGATGCGCCGGAGTGCGGCGTCCGCCCGAGCGCGCGCATCGAGCTCTGCCAGCGGCATGTCGTCCTCGGGGTCGCGCAGGTGGTGGCCGACCGGTCCGCTCGGCTGCGGTTCCTCCGGGCCGCGCGGTGGCACACCCACGTGGTCGTCCGGCGTGCTGCGCATGTGCCGAGGCTACGCGGAGCGCTCCGTCGGGGTCTCGTCGTCCTCGTGGTCCACGACCCGTGCCATCTCCTCGAGGAACGCGATGACGACGCCCATGTCCTGCTGCGGGAGGTGCTCGGCGACCTCGATCGCGCGGGTGTCGAGCTGGTCGATCACCTGGAGCACCTGCCGCATCGATCCGCCCGACGCCGTCAGGATCACCCCGCGGCGGTCGTGGGGGTCGGCGTGCCGCTCGACGTGGCCGCTGCGGACCAGCCGGTCGACGAGCGCCGAGGTCGACGCCGGCGTGATCTCGAGTCGGTCGGCGAGCTCCTTCGCGTTCACGGAGCGCCCCTCGGACTCGGCGTCCAGCAGGATCCGCAGCGCGAGCAGGGCGTTCTCCCCGATGCCCAGTGCCTCGCGCGCGCGGCGCTGCGCGGCACTCTCGGCGCTCCGGTACCTGCGGAGCGCGTTCAGTACGTCCACCGCGTCGACCCTGGAACCGGCCCCGTACCAGAAGCCCGTGGTGGTGTTCGTCACCTCGGTCGTCATACGGACAATGCTAGACGCTCTAGTTAGATTGTCTAGCGAGCGTCTGCTGGGAGCGCGGCTGTCGGATGTGGTCGCAACACCCGTGACGCGGCTCCGAAACACTGTCGCAACGCCCGGTCGGTAGCTTCGCCGCATGCAGGAGCCGACGTGCTGAGCCGACTCGCGGGGAGCGTGTTCCACGTCGGGAGCGCGGTCGAACGGGCAGACGTCGTCGCGCGGATGCTCGACGTCTACGTCGTCCGACCCGATGCCGGCGTGGTCGACGACGAGTCCGTGGTCGGCTCGGCGCTGCACCGCGTCGTCGGGGCGCGCTCGTCGGGGCGTCGTCGCGACCGGGCGGCCGTCGTCGAGTCGCTGGCACTCGACCGGCACGAACCGGCATCGGTCGCCCACGCCGTCGGGGTCGCGCGCGACCACGCCCGTCGAGCGCGCGAGGTCGTGTCGACGGAGCTCTGGGACTGCCTCGACGTCACCCGCTCGCGGATGCCCCGCAAGGTGGCCGTCGACCGGGCGCACGAGTTCCTCGGCTGGGTCCGGGAGCGCAGCGCGCTGGCGGTCGGTGTCGTCGAGGGTGACGTCAGCCGCGACGAGGTCTGGGAGTTCTTCACCCTGGGCAGGTCCCTGCTGCGGTGCGGGCTGACGGCGCGGCTGCTCGCGTCCCCGCTCGTGGACGCCGGCTCGGCGGCGTCGTGGACCACCGCGCTGCGGGCCTGCGGGGCGGGCGAGGCCTTCCGCCGAGGGCGCGACCACAGCGGCGTCGCTCCGCAGGAGGCCGCCGGGTTCCTGCTCCACGAGTCGCACTCTCCGCGGTCGCTCGCGTTCCTCGCGGCGCGGGCGGACGACTGCCTGTCCGACGTCGCGCCGGCGTGCGTGGACGACCAGGTCGCGGCGTTCCGGGTCGCGCGGTCGGCGCTCGGGCGAGTGGACGTCGGTGATCCGGCCGGGATCCGTGTCGTGGCCGAGGGGCTCGCCGCCGCCGTGGACGTCGTCGTCGAAGCGCTCGAGGCACGCGTCTTCGCGGTCGCAGCCCCGACGCACTGAGCGGCACCGCCGCCGCCGTCGCGGCCTGCGACGCGGCCTGCGACGCGGCCTGCGACACACTGCGGCGCGGCGCCGCCGGGTCGGCCGGGAGGCTCGTGGTGACGTCGACCCGTCCCGCCCTGCCGGCACGCGGTCGCGGCGCGTGCGTGGCGGGGTGATCGGTGCCTCCCGGCCGGCACGTGGTCGCGGTGGGAACACGGCGGGGATGACCCGTGCCTCCCGGCCCGTCAGACCGAGCTGGACCGGTCCGCCATCGCCTCGTCACGCTCCAGGTCGCGCCGCACCGCGGCGCGGGATGCCCGCGTGCCGACCACCGGCACCGCGTGCGTGACCGCGAGGTGCAGCCGCGCGTCCGCGTCGTACCGCAGGCGCAGGTGCTCCCAGCGGACGAGCCACACCAGGGCGATCGCGAGGGCGACGAACCCGGAAGCGGCGCCGACGACGATCGCCCAGCGCGGTCCCCAGGCGTCGGCGACCGCGCCGACGATCGGCGCACCGATCGGGGTGCCGCCCGCGAAGATCGCCATGTAGAGGGCCATCACCCGGCCGCGCATCGCGGGCTTCGTGGTGGTCTGCACCAGCGCGTTGGCCGTGGTCATGAACGTCAGCGACGCCAGGCCGACGAACACCAGCACGATCGCGAAGGTCCAGTAGGTCGGGGCGACCGCGGCTGCCGTGCACGCCAGTCCGAAACCGGCCGAGGCGATCACGAGCGTGCGCATCCGCGGGCGGTCCCGTCGTGCGGAGAGCAGCGCGCCCGCGACCGAGCCGATCGCCATGACGGAGTTGAGCAGGCCGAACTCGCCGGCACCCTTGCCGAACTCGACCCGCGCCATCGTCGAGGTGAAGATCGGGAAGTTCACGCCGAAGGTCCCCACGACGAAGATCATGCAGAGCACCACGATGATGTCCGGCCGGGTCCGCACGTAGGTGAAGCCGGCGATGATCTGCCCCTTGCCGCGCTTCGGCCGCACCCGTTCGGCGAGCTGCGTCGGGTCGACGAAGCGCAGTGCGACGAGGACGGCCAGGAACGAGCCGGCATTGATGACGAACACCCACCCGGACCCGATCGCGGCGATGAGCACGCCCGCGACCGCCGGGCCGATCAGCCGGGCGGCGTTGAACGACGCGGAGTTCAGGGCGACGGCGTTCGACACGTGTTCGCCCTGCACGACGTCGGAGACGAAGGCCTGTCGGATCGGGGTGTCGAAGGCGGCCACGATGCCGAGTGCCAGGGCGAAGCCGTACAGCGACCAGAGCGTCGCCGTGTCGGTGAGGACCATGATGCCGAGACCGAGTCCGAGTGCCCCCATCAGCCCCTGGGTCAGCATGAGCATCCGGCGCCGGTCGAAGCGGTCCGCGGCGAGGCCGGTCAGGGGGAGCAGGAGCAGCTGCGGGCCGAACTGCAGCGCCATCGTGATGCCGACGGCGATCGCATCGTTGTCGGACAGCTTCGTCAGGACGATCCAGTCCTGGGCAGTGCGCTGCATCCAGGTCCCGACGTTGGAGACCAGGGCGCCGGCGAACCAGATGCGGTAGTTGCGGGCGGACAGGGAGCGGAAGACGGCGGTCACTGCTGGGCCAGCCTCCTCATGATCTCGGTGGCCTCGGCCAGGGTGTGTCGCTCGGTCTCGGTCAGGGCGCCGAGGCGCGGGGAGAGCCAGTCGTCGCGGCGCCGTCGGGTCTCCTCCACGAAGGTCGCCCCGGCCGGGGTCGCGGCGAGCAGCACCTTGCGGCGGTCGTCGCCGTGGTCGACCTTCGACACGAGGCCGCGGTCGACGAGCACGGCGATCGACTTCGTCATGCTCGGCGGGGTGACGCCGTCCTGGCGGCTGAGCTCGGCGAGGGTCATGGCGCCCTCGCGGTGGAGTCGGGCGAGGGCCGAGAACTGTCCGTCGGTCATGCTCGCGTCGACCTTCTGCGCGCGGAGGGTCCGCGACAGCCGGGCCACCGCGACGCGGAGGTCGGCGGCGAGGGAGGTGTCGGGCATGGCCGTTAGCCTACCTCATTAGTTCAGCGAACGAACTGGATGTCCGAGGTGTACGCTGATTGCACAACAGGTGTTGCTCAGTACACGATCGACGGAGCGTCGAGGAAGCAGGAGGACATGTCCGAGTTCGAGGGCAGGGTCGCCGTCGTCACCGGCGGTGGCAGCGGCATCGGGGCCGCGATCGCGAAGGAGCTCGCCGCGGCGGGCGCGAAGGTCGTCGTCACCGACATCAAGGCCGAGGCCGCGCAGCGCGTCGTCGCCGAGATCGAGGGCGCGGGCGGCACGGCGAGTGCGTTCGAGGCGAACTCCGCGGTGGCCGGGGACAACGAGCGGATGGTCCAGCACGCGGTGGACACGTACGGCGCGCTCCACCTCGCCGTGAACAACGCGGGCATCGGCGCCGCTCCGCAGCCCATCGGCGAGTACGACGTCGAGGCGTGGGACCGGGTCCGCGCGGTCGACCTCGACGGCGTCTTCTACGGGCTCCGGTACGAGATCCCGGCGATCCTGGCGGCCGGCGGCGGCGCGATCGTCAACATGGCATCGGTGCTCGGCTCGGTCGGGATCGCGCAGAACGCCGCCTACGTCGCGTCGAAGCACGCCTTGGTCGGGCTGACCAAGGTCGCCGCGCTCGAGTACACGGCGCAGGGCGTCCGCACGAACGCGGTCGGCCCGGGGTTCATCGACACCCCGCTCGTGCGGTCGTCACTGTCGGCCGAGGAGCTCGCGGCGCTCGAGGGCGAGCACGCGGCGAAGCGGCTCGGCACCGACGCCGAGGTCGCGGCGCTCGTGCTGTTCCTGCTGAGCGACAAGGCCTCGTTCATCAGCGGGAGCTACCACCTGGTGGACGGCGGGTACTCCGCGCACTGAGCGGACGCGGACTGCCGTTCCGCGCGTGGGAGGACGAACCGCGCATCGGGAGCAGGAACTTCCTGCCTCCGACGCGCGGTTCGGCATCCCAGGTCGGGGGCGATGGGCTCGAAGCGTCAGCGCCCGCGCCCGTCAGCGCGCGGCGGGCGCGAGGATCGCGTCGTGGGGGAGCAGCGCGTGCACGCCCCAGGTGCGGTTCGCGACCTGGGTCACGCGCATGCTGACCGCGACGCTCGCCATCGCCAGCGCCTGGCCGCGGGTGATCCCGTGCAGCCGGGCGATCCAGTCCACCATCCGGTCGACCGCGGTGGTCGTCGCGGTGTTCAGGTCGGCATCGAACCCGAAGGTGATCCGCCCCGCAGGGGTGTCGGCGTGGATGCCCTCGACCGGGGCGCCGTCGAGCAACGAGAGCGTCATCGTGGTGGTCATCCCGCACTCG
>CAJYIG010000201.1 GCA_913774725.1 uncultured Curtobacterium sp.
CTACCTCGCCGACCGGCTCGCCAAGCTCGGTGTCGAGGACGGCCTCTTCAAGGCCGGAGCGGTCGCCGGGTCCACGGTCGTCATCGGCGGCGACGGCGGCACGGTGTTCGACTGGGAGCCGACGCTCACCTCGACCGCCGAGCTCATCACGAGCGCCCGCGGCACGGACGCCCGTGTCGGTGGATCGTCGCGCCCCACCCGGAACGAGCGTCGCGAGGAGTACTTCGAGCGCATGGACGCCAAGGCCGCCGCGCGCGCCGAGCTCGAACAGGAGCGCGTGTCCGGTCTGTGGGCCGACGACGACCGCGACGACGAGGACTGATCGACGCATGACCGACACGCACCCGCGCACCGACCTCGGCCCCGTGAGCCGGCGGCAGGACGTGCCGCGTGCGCGCCGGTTGGTCGTGAAGGTCGGGTCGTCGTCCGTCAGCGGTGAGAACACCGGACAGATCGCCGCGCTCGTCGACGCCCTGGCCGCCGCGCACGCGCGTGGGACCGAGGTCGTCCTGGTGTCCTCCGGCGCCATCGCGACCGGCTTCCCGTTCCTCGGGCTCGAGGGACGCCCCGAGGACCTGGCGACCCAGCAGGCAGCCGCGGCGACCGGGCAGAACGTCCTCATGTTCCGGTACCAGAAGGAGCTCGACCGGCACGGCATCGTCGCGGCCCAGGTCCTGCTCACCGCGGGCGACATGCAGAACCCGACGCACCGGGTGAACGCCCAGCGGGCGGTCGACCGGCTGCTCGCGCTGCGCGTGCTCCCCATCGTGAACGAGAACGACACGGTCGCGACCCACGAGATCCGCTTCGGCGACAACGACCGGCTCGCGGCGCTCGTCGCACGGCTCCTCGGCGCCGATGCGCTCGTGCTGCTGTCCGACGTCGAGTCGCTCTACACGCGGCCGCCGGAGCACCCGGACGCGGAACCGATCGACGAGGTCCCGTTCGGCGACGAGCTCGCCGGTGTCACCTTCGGGTCGGTCGGCTCGGCCGGTGTCGGCACCGGGGGAGCGGGGACGAAGGTCGCCGCTGCCCGGCTCGCGGCCGAGGCGGGGACGTCGGTCCTCGTGACCGGTACCGCACTCGTCGACCGGGCGCTGGCCGGCGAGCACGTCGGTACCTGGTTCCAGGCGGCGCCCCGGGGTTGACGGGCTTGCCGACGGGCCTGCTGTCGGCCTGGAGGCGCGGCGTCGGTCCGGCAGGCCGGCCAGCGGTCGACGCGGACACCGTCCGGCAGGCACGGTGCCGGCCCCTGGCGCCGGCTTGCGGACGTGGGCGGTCGGGCCTGCCGCGTGCGCTCGAGACGCCAGCGTGCGGTCGAGACGCCGGCGTGTTTCGGAGACGCCGGCGTGCGTTCGATACGGCGGCTCCGGCGTGCGCTCGAAACGCCAGTGTGCGGTCGAGACGCCGGCTCCGCAACCGGGCCCGTCTCGGTGGAACCGGGGCGTCTCGAGCCGACGGTGGCGTCCCACGGCGGCTCATCACGATGCGCAGGACACTTCCCCTCCGCCCGGACCGGAGTCGGACACCGGGCGGACGTGTGCGGACTCCTGCACACGAGCGCACCTCCCAGACCGCGTCCACAGGTGTGACGCGGCCAGCGTCATGCGCCGGGCAGCCGACCTAGTATCGGACCATGTCGTCGACGGTCACCGCCCCCTCGCTCACCGACAAGCTGGTCGCGTCGCGTGCTGCCTCCACCGCGCTCGCCACGGCCACGACCGCGGTCAAGGACCAGGCGCTCCGAGCGGTCGCGGCCGCCCTGCGCGCGGGCACGGACACGATCGTCGCGGCGAACCACGAAGACCTCGTCGCGGGCGAGGACGGTGGACTGTCCTCGGGTCTGCTCGACCGTCTGCGACTCGACGCCGCACGGATCGACGCCCTCGCGGCCGCGGTCGAGCACGTCGTCGGCCTGCCGGACCCGGTCGGCGACCTCGTTCGTGGGTCGCGGCTGCCCAACGGACTCCAGCTCACCCAGGTCCGCGTGCCGTTCGGAGTGGTCGGTGCCATCTACGAGGCACGCCCGAACGTCACCGTCGACATCGCCGCGCTCGCGTTGAAGAGCGGGAACGCCGTCGTGCTCCGCGGCGGTTCGGCGGCGCAGCGCACGAACGCCGAGCTCGTCGAGCGGATCCGCGGGGCGGTGGCCTCGGTGGGGCTGCCGGCGGACCTCGTGCAGACGATCGACGAGTTCGGTCGCCAGGGCGCGACCGACCTGATGCGCGCGCGTGGACTCGTCGACGTGCTCGTGCCGCGGGGCAGCGCGTCGTTGATCCAGACCGTCGTGACGGAGTCGCAGGTACCCGTGATCGAGACGGGCGCGGGCGTCGTGCACGTGTTCCTCGACGCGTCGGCGCCCCTGGAACGCTCGGTCGACATCGTGCTGAACAGCAAGGTGCAGCGGCCGAGCGTCTGCAACGCCCTCGAGACCCTGCTCGTGCACGAACGGGCGGCCGAGCGGCTGCTGCCGGTCCTGGCCGATCGCCTCCGCGCGGCCGGGGTGACCCTGCGCGGGGACGACGCCACGCGGACGATCGTGCCCGGCGTGCTCCGCGCGACCGAGGCGGACTGGGCGACGGAGTCGATGGACCTCGACCTGTCGATCCGCGTGGTGCCGGACGTCGACGCGGCCATGGCGCACATCGCCCGGTGGTCCACGCACCACACCGAGTCCATCGTGACGGACGACGTCGACACGGCCGAGCGGTTCCTGGCGGAGGTCGACTCGGCGGTCGTCATGGCGAACGCGTCGACCCGGTTCACCGACGGCGGCGAGTTCGGCTTCGGGGCCGAGGTCGGCATCTCGACGCAGAAACTGCACGCGCGTGGGCCGATGGGGCTCCCCGAACTGACCAGTACCAAGTGGATCGTGCGCGGGCACGGACAGATCCGCGGCTAGACTGGGCGGCGACTTCCCACCCGATCGAACGGAGCACCGGACCGATGACCTTCCTCGCTGAAGCCGCTGAGCACGCCTCGGGTGTGCCCGCGTTCGTCTTCCCGATGTGCGGCGCGCTGTTCTTCACCTTCCTCGGGTTCGTGACGTGGAGCTTCCGCGACGTCGCCTACCGTCACTCGCACAAGTTCGAGGCCACCCGCCACCACGAGACGGGTGTCGACGAGTTCGGTCACACCAAGCTCTGACCCGCCGCTCGATGCTCGAGAGCACGGGGCGCCCACGCATCGGCGTGATGGGCGGCACGTTCGACCCGATCCACCACGGGCACCTCGTGGCGGCGTCGGAGGTCGCCCGTGCGTTCGACCTGGACGAGGTCGTCTTCGTCCCCACCGGTCAGCCGTACATGAAGTCGGACGTCACCGACGCCGAACACCGGTACCTGATGACGGTGGTCGCCACCGCGTCGAACCCGATGTTCACGGTCAGTCGGGTGGACATCGACCGTCCCGGGCCCACCTACACGGTGGACACGTTGCGCGACCTGCGCGACCAGCGACCGGATGCGCAGCTCGTCTTCATCTCGGGCGCGGACGCCGTTCAGCAGATCCTCGACTGGAAGGATCACGATGGCCTCTGGGACCTGGCGCACTTCGTCGCGGTCACCCGTCCGGGCCACGACCTGAGCATCACCGGACTCCCCGAGCGAGACGTGAGCTTGCTCGAAGTCCCCGCACTGGCGATATCCTCGACCGATTGCCGCGACCGGGTCAGGCGCGGTCACCCCGTGTGGTACCTCGTGCCGGACGGGGTCGTCCAGTACATCTCCAAGCACCACCTGTATCGGAGCGTTGCATGAGTTCGTCCGACGCGCAGCCGCCACTCTCGCGGCGTGAGGCGCGCGAGCGGGAGCGTGCCGCCGCAGCCGGCGGGCAGCCCGTCACCCCGCCGCCGACCGTCGCCGCACCCTCCGACCAGTCCGAGCCCCGTCGTCGGCCGGGCTCGCACGTCGCGCCTTCGCCGAGCGGCCCCGCGCGATCGGCCGTCCGTCCGACCTCCGGCGGCTCCGAGCCGGAGCAGCAGTCAGGGCCGGTCTTCCCCCTCGCACCGGCTCCGGCCTCGGCGACCGAGATCGTGCCGGGGACCGGTGGCCTCACCCGCCGTCAGCTCCGCCTGATGCGCGAGGCCGAGGGACAGGCCGTGCAGCCCGTTCCGCTGCAGGCGCCGACCCCGCAGTCGTCGGACCGCACCGTGCAGGACGTCATCGGCTCGGTCGACCACCTCGACCAGGACGCCGAGCGTCCGAGCGCAGCACCGACCGCCGCGTGGTCGCCGGCCCAGGCGCGTCCGGCCCAGGGACGACCGGCACAGCCGCGTCCGGCCGACGACCGTCCGGTTCCGGCCTCGGCCGAGCGTCCGACGTCGGCGCAGGACCCGGTTCGTTCCGCGCAGTTCCCGCTCGCTCCGACCCCGGTCGTCGAGGCGTCGGGCGACCGCGACGAGCGGACCGGTGCGGCGGGGCAGGCCCCGGAGCGCGAGGCACCGGCGGACGAGCCGTCCGCCGAGACCGAACTGCTCGACCCGGCGGCCGTGGCGCAGGCGACCGAGGCGGACGGCTCCCCGGACGCGGTCGAGCCCCTGAGCGAGGCCGCCGCGCACGCCGAGGAGCCCCGGCGCCACCGGACGACCTGGGCCCCGCCTGAGGCCGACGACACCGAGACGAACGAGTCCGAGGACGCTGCCCGGGCATCCGCCCCGGCGCCGACGGCGTCGACCCCCGTCGTGTTCCCGTTGTCGCTCGACGACGACACGAACGAGGTCCCGATCCAACTTCCGACGCCCGCGACCGCTCGTCGGTCCGACGACGGGGCCGGTCGGAGTGATGACGGGGAGGCCGATGCACCGCGCGTCCCGGCGGCCTTCCGTCGGAGTCCCGAGCCGAAGCCCGTCACGACGGCCTTCGAGCCCCCGGCGGGCCACTGGACCCAGCAGGCGCGTGACGCCGACGACGCCGAGGTGCACGACGTGACGGGCACCCGCCGCGTCGCCGTGCAGGACACCAACTCGATCGTGCTGCCGAACTCCGCGCTGGCCGACCCGACCGGCGCCCTGAACGCCACCGGCGAGGTGATCCTCACCGGCTCGATCGACCTGCCGGCCTCGCTGTCGTCCACCGGGTCGCACCGACCGATCGACGGGGCCGAGGTCGACCGGCTGCTCGAGCAGCACGACGAGCAGCCGGAGACCGACGCCAGCCCCGTCCGGGCGAGCCGTGCGATCTCGAGCCACACGTCCACGCGTCAGGTCGTGCTCGCCGCCGCGAAGCCGAAGGAGTCCCGGACGCCGGTGATCCTCGGCGTCACCGTCGGGGCCGTCGGCCTGGCCGCCGCAGGGGTCATCATCGTCGCCCTGCTCACCACCCACTTCGGCGGCTGACCGCCCGCCGGACTCCTCGCACCCGACCGCCCCGTCGTCCGTCCCGGCCCACCGGCCTGGCCGCTGTCGGCGGGGTGGCCTATGATCAAGACCCATCACACGGACCCGCAGCGTGCGGTGCCGACGACCGGAAGGACTCCGTGACCGCCTCCTCACGCGCAGTGGAACTCGTACAGATCGCCGCCCAGGCGGCCGACGCGAAGCAGGCCGAAGACCTCGTCGCCCTCGACGTGACCGGGCCGCTGCAGCTCACCGACGTGTTCCTGCTCGCGACCGGTCGGAACGAGCGCAACGTGCTCGCCATCGCGGACGAGATCGAGGACCGTCTCATCGAGGCCGGGGCCAAGCCCCTCCGTCGTGAGGGTCGGACCGAGGGCCGCT
>CAJYIG010000202.1 GCA_913774725.1 uncultured Curtobacterium sp.
CGTCGTTCCGGTCGTAGGCCGTCGCGCGTCTCCGGGCCAGACGACAGATGCGTCGTCGTGGGACAGCGGCATCGTCGCACTGCGGCGGAGCGCGCGGCCCGGCCACGGCGAGCACCCGAGCACGCGAGCACGCGAGCACGCGACCGGGCCGTGTGAGCCCCGCCCCCCGTTCGGGGCGACCCCTAACGCCCCGCACGCCACCGCCGACAGCGCCCCGCGAGCACGGATCGCTCACTCGTTCGGCCACGGATCGGCCACCGCCATTCGGCGACGTCGCACGACGTCGCACACCGAGGGGACGGGCCACCCGTGTTCGATTCCGTGACGAGCGTCGCGCTGCAGAGCGCGCTCGACGGGCTGTCGCTGCGACAGCGCACCATCGCGAACAACATCGCGAACATCAACACGCCGAACTACCACGCCGAGAAGGTGCGCTTCGAGGACGCCCTCGCGCAGTCGATCGTGCACGGTGACGGGCACGCGACCGCGACCACCGCGCGCAGCCTCGAGCCGACGAACGAGATCGGCAACAACGTCAACCTCGACCAGGAGACCCTGTCGAACGTCGACACGGTCCTGCGCTACCAGTTCGCCACCCAGGCGGTCGGCGGCGAGGCGACGGCCCTGCGCGCGGCGATGCGGACGAACTCGTGACGACCTTCGACGCGATCGGCATCGCGAGCACCGGCATGACCGTGCACCGGAAGTGGCTCGACGCGATCTCGGACAACATCGCCAACGTCAACACGGTGCGGTCGATGGACGACTCCGCGTTCCAGGCCCGCTACGTCGAGGTGCAGGAGGGTGCTGGCACGTCCGGCGCCTACGTCAAGGGCGCGGCGTTCGGCAGCGCGGCCGGCCGTGTGACCTACGACCCGGACAACCCGCTCGCGAATGCCGAAGGGTACGTCCGCATGCCGGACATCGACCTCGGCACGCAGATGGCGGACCTCATCATGGCCCAGCGCGGCTACCAGGCGAACGCCGCCGTGGTCGACCGCGCCAAGACCGCCTACGAGGCGGCACTGCAGATCGGGAAGAACTGATGCCCATCGACGCCCTGAACGGTGTGACGACCAACGCCATGACCCGCGCGTTCGCGGGTGCCGCCGACGCCGCGACCGGTACCGGCGCGCTCGGCGGTGCCACGGGAGCCGGAGCGGCGGGCGCCGGTGCGGTCCAGCCGACCGCCGGCGGTGACGGCTTCGCCGCGAGCCTCGGCAACGCGGTCGACGGCCTGCAGCAGCTGCAGAGCAACTCCAAGACGCTCGCGCTCAAGGCCGTCACGGGCAACCTCGAC
The DNA here is from genome assembly GCA_913774725.1 of uncultured Curtobacterium sp. Taxonomy (GTDB): domain Bacteria; phylum Actinomycetota; class Actinomycetes; order Actinomycetales; family Microbacteriaceae; genus Curtobacterium; species Curtobacterium subtropicum. Next base: position 1,301 of record CAJYIG010000202.1, read on the forward strand.
GACATCCACGACGCCACGATCGCGTCCACCCGCGCCCAGGTCACCCTCGAGCTCGTCGCCGCCGTCCGCAACAAGGGCGTCGACGCGTTCAACGAGATCATGCGGATGCAGGCCTGATGCCCGCCGCGGTGCAGAACACGTGGGGGCGCATCGTCGCCTACGTGAAGGGCTTCTCCGCCGCACAGCGCACCATCGCGCTGATCGGTGTCGCCGCGCTCGTGCTCGGGGGCATCGCGCTCGCGAGCTGGCTCGGCAAGGCGTCCTACGCGCCGCTCTTCACCGGGCTGGCGGCGGCGGACGCGAGCTCGATCACCGACCAGCTGACGACGGACGGGGTGCCCTACCAGCTGACCGACGGCGGGGCGACGATCCTCGTGCCGCAGGACAAGGTGTACTCGGAGCGGCTCAAGGCAGCGTCGAACAACCTGCCGTCGTCGAACGAGGGCGGCTACTCGCTGCTCGACAAGATGGGTGTGACGAGCTCCGAGTTCCAGCAGGACGTCACCTACAAGCGCGCGATCGAGGGTGAGCTCGCGAAGACGATCTCGTCGATGGACGGCGTGAAGGCCGCCACCGTGCAGCTCGCCATCCCGGAGAAGACCGTCTTCGTCTCCGAGGAGAAGGACCCGACGGCGTCGGTGTTCGTCGCGACCGAGAACGGCGCGCAGCTCACCACCGACCAGGTGCAGTCGATCGTGCACCTGACGAGCGCCGCGGTCGAGGGCATGCAGCCGACCGACGTCTCCGTCGTCGACCAGAAGGGTCAGACGCTGTCCGCGGTCGGGACCGGTGCGACCGGCAGCGGCGCGGACCAGGCGGCCGACTACGACGCGACCACGCAGAAGAAGATCCAGGACCTGCTCGACACGACGCTCGGCCCGGGCAACGCCAGCGTCGTCGTCTCGGCGACGATGAACCAGGAGTCCGGCACCCGGACCTCGGAGAGCTTCGCGCAGCCGACGAGCGGTCCGGTCGCCCTGAACGAGTCGAGCTCCACCGAGGAGTACGGCTCCGGCTCCGGCGCGGGTGCCGGTGCGACCGGCGTGCTCGGCCCGGACAACATCGCGGTCCCGAACGGCACGGCCGGCGGTACGACCGCGAACGGCACGGCCACCGGCGACGGCGGCTACAAGAACGAGTCGGCGACGAAGAACAACGCCGTGGACAAGACCACCGAGACGACGCAGATCCCCGCCGGCGGCGTCCAGCGGCAGACGATCTCGGTCGCCCTGAACTCCCGCGCGGACTCAGTGCAGAACGCCAACCTGCAGAGCATCAACGACCTGGTGTCCGCCGCCGCCGGTGCCGACAACACCCGCGGCGACCAGGTCCGGGTCGCGATGATGGACTTCGACGACTCCGCCGCGAAGGACGCCGCGAAGGCCCTCGAGGAGCAGCAGCAGGTCGAGCAGCAACAGGCCATGTGGTCGGCCATCCGCACCGCCGGCATCGTGCTCGCGGTCCTCGCCGCCGCGATCGTGCTCGCGATCGTCCTCGCCCGCCGCGCCCGCCGCCAGTCCCGCGAGGCCGTGGACGTCGGCGAGCTCGACGTCTTCGCCGGTGAGACGTTCGAGCTGCCGCTCGGCGCGGACGACCTGGCGATCCCGGCCACGGAGCCGGAGACCGTCGCGCTGCCGACCCTGCCGCACGACGATGCCCCGACCGAGGTGCTGACGACCGACGAGATCAGCGCCGAACGGCGCCGCCAGGAGATCTCGGCACTCGCCGAGCGTGACCCGAAGCGCACCGCCGACCTGCTCCGCGGACTCCTCGACGACCGGACGCCGGTGTGAGCGCCCTCGTCCCGGTCCCCGCCGGCGGTGGCGCCGCCGAGCGCACCCTGACCGGCGCGCAGAAGGTCGCGCTCATCCTCATGCAGATGGAGACCGAGCGCGCCGCCGAGGTGATGAAGCAGTTCACCGAGCTCGAGGCCGAGGAGATCAGCGCCGAGATCGTGCGGATGCGCCGCGTCGACGACAGCGTCGTGGACCGCACGATGAGCGAGTTCCACCGCATCACCCAGCGCGGGCGCGTGCAGAAGCGCGGC
>CAJYIG010000203.1 GCA_913774725.1 uncultured Curtobacterium sp.
CGCCCCGCGTGCGCGCGGGCCCCTGCACGGGGACGTCGCGCTCCCCGGCTCGAAGTCCCTCACGAACCGGGAGCTCGTGCTCGCCGCCCTCGCGGACGGCCCGTCGACCATCCGGCTCCCCCTGCACTCCCGCGACTCCGCGCTCATGGTCGCGGCGCTCCGCCAGCTCGGGGTCGGGATCGACGAGGTCGTCCCCGCGGACGGCGTGGCACCGAACCCCTACGGCCCGGACCTCCGCATCACACCGGCACCGATGCACGGCGACGTCGCCGTGCACTGCGGCCTGGCCGGCACCGTGATGCGCTTCCTGCCGCCGCTCGCGGCCCTCGCCACCGGCCCGGTGACCGTCGACGGCGACCCCTACGCCCGGAAGCGCCCGATGGGTGCGATCATCCGCGCGCTCGCCGACCTCGGCGTCGACGTGACGGACGACGGCGACGGCGCCATGCCCTTCTCGTTCACCGGCACCGGCGCGGTCCGCGGCGGTCGGCTCGAGATCGACGCGTCGGCGTCGTCGCAGTTCGTCTCCGGGCTGCTGCTCTCCGCCGCGCGCTTCGACGAGGGCCTGCACCTCACCCACGTCGGCGACCGCCTGCCGAGCCTGCCGCACATCGACATGACCGTCGCGGCGCTCCGCGCGCGCGGGGTCCGGGTGGACCAGCCGTCGATCGGCGAGTGGGTCGTGCACCCGGGCCCGATCGCCGCCCGTGACGTCGTGATCGAGCCCGACCTGTCGAACGCCGCCCCCTTCGCGGCGGCCGCGCTCGTCGCGGGCGGGACCGTGCGGATCCGCACCTGGCCGACCGACACGACGCAGGTGGGTGCCGACCTCGAGACGCTCCTGCCCCTGTGGGGCGCGACCGTCACGCGAGACGGCGACGACCTCGTGTTCGACGGCGGCGTCGGGGTGGCGGGTGGAGCCTCCCTGCCGGGTGTCACCCTCGACCTGACGCGCGGTGGCGAGCTCGCACCGGCGCTCGTCGCGCTGTCGGCCCTGGCCGACGGTCCGAGCGAGATCACCGGGATCGGCCACCTGCGGGGCCACGAGACGGACCGCCTGGCCGCGTTGGCGGCGGACGTGAACCGGTCGGGAGGCTCGGTGCAGGAACTCGACGACGGCCTGCGGATCACGCCGGCGCCGCTCCACGGCGGTGGCTGGGCCGCGTACGACGACCACCGGATGGCCACCGCAGGCGCCCTCGTGGGCCTCGTCGTCGACGGCGTCGCCGTCGACGACGTCGGCTGCACCGCGAAGACGCTGCCGCAGTTCCCCGAGCTCTGGGCGGACCTCGTGGCGACCGGCCCGGCCCCGGACACCGGCACCGTCACAGACGCTCGTCCGTCCGACGGGAGCGTGACGCCGTGAGCTGGTGGGACGACGTCGACGGGGACGCCGGCGACGAGGACGAGCCGTACGGGCAGTACGAGTCGAAGGTGCGGATCCGACCGAACCCGAAGGGCAACCGGCCCCGCACGAAGACCCGTCCGAGCTACGACGACGCGCCCGTCGGCTGGGTGACGAACGTCGACCGCGGGCGCTTCGGCGTGCTGGTGTCCGCCGGACAGGACGACGAGCGGGTCGTCACCGCGACGAAGGCCCGCGAGCTCGGCAAGAAGTCGGTCGTCACCGGCGACCGCGTGTCCCTCGCCGGCGACGTCTCGGGCGACGCCGGTTCGCTCGCACGCATCGTCAAGGTCGCCGAGCGGTCCACCCTGCTGCGGCGGAGCGCCGACGACAGCGACGAGGTCGAGCGCGTCATCGTGGCGAACGCCGACCAGATGCTGATCGTCGTCGCCGCCGCCGATCCGGAACCACGCCCGCGGCTCATCGACCGGTACCTCGTCGCGGCGTTCGACGCCGGACTCGACCCGGTGCTCTGCATCACGAAGACCGACCTCGCCGACCCGGCACCGTTCCTCGCGCACTTCGCCTGCCTGGACCTGCGGATCGTCACGAGCCGGTCGGACGACGTGCCCTTCGACGCGCTGCACGAGGTGCTCGACGACCAGGTCACGGTGACCGTCGGACACTCGGGCGTCGGGAAGTCGACGCTCGTGAACGCCATCACCGGGTCCACCCGCGCCACCGGCGTCGTGAACGCGGTGACGGGTCGCGGGCGGCACACCTCGTCGTCGTCGATCGCGCTGCGCGTCCGCGACGGCGGCTGGATCATCGACACCCCGGGCGTGCGGTCGTTCGGACTCGGCCACGTGCAGCCCGAGAACGTCTTCCGGGCCTTCGCCGCGCACGCCGTCGCGGTGCGCGAGCCCACGGACGGCATCCCGCTGTCCCAGGCGCACGACTGGGAGATCGTCGACCGGGTGCACGACGGGGAGCTCGGGCCGACGGGCGTCGAGCGGCTCGACTCCTTCCGCGCGCTGCTCACCGGCATGGGAGCGGACGACCCCGGCGCGGACTGACCGGCGCGGACTGACCGACCCGACCGGACCGACCGCTCGGCCCCGACGCGCTGCCGTGCCCCGCGGTGCCGGCCCGATGCGCGCGGGCGCTGTCGCGCTGCGGTGACCCGGGGTGCCGGCCCGGTGCGGGCGGGTGTACCGTTGCTCCTCGTGCCCGAAGTTGCAGAACACAACACAGCCCGCCCGGAACTGGTCCACCACGGGGACCACGCAGCGCCGCACCCGCAGCGGAGCACCCGTCCGGCGGCACTCGCGGCGACGGTCCTGCGCCCCGAGCACCTCGGGCGGACGCTGCGCTCCTTCGGGTCGCACATCCTCGTCCCGCTGTTCCTCGCGGTCGGGATGAGCCTGGCCTACCTCGGCGCCTTCCACGCCCCGACCCCGCACGAGCTCCCCGTCGGCATCGTCGGCCAGGGCCCGAGCGCGCAGGTGTTCGCCCAGACGGTCACCGACGGCTCGGACGGCAAGCTGGTGGCGCACGTGGTCGGGTCGACGGACGAGGCCGAGCAGCAGGTGCGGGACCGCGACCTCGCCGCCGTGTACGCCCCCGGGACCGACGGCGCGGTGCTCTACGTCTCGACGGCCGCGAGCGAGACCACCGCCACCGCGGCGCAGAAGGTCTTCCTGCCGATCGCCTTCGAGCAGCACCTGCCGTTCAGCGTGCACGACGTCGTCCCCACCGGCGACGAGGACCCCACCGGCCAGGGGCTCTTCTTCCTGCTCGTCGGTCTGAGCGTCGGCGGGTACGCCTCGGCGATCGCCGTCGCCGCGGCGGCCGCGAAGCTCCGCGCGCTCTGGACGGTCGTCGTCGGCGCCGTCACGGCCGGGGTCGTCGCCGGCATCGGGATCCTGGTCGCCGGACCGCTCTACGGTGTCATCCCGGACCACCGGTGGCAGGTCTTCCTGTTCGCGTGGCTGTACGACGCGGTCATCGTGGCCCTCGGCGTCGGTCTGCACCCGCTGCTCGGCCGGTGGACCACGCCGATCCTCACGATGCTCTTCGTCATGCTCAACTTCACGAGCTCCGGCGGGATCTTCCAGCCGTCGTTCCAGCCCGGCTTCTTCGCCGCGCTCAACACGTTCTGGAGCGGCGCCGCGTGGCTCACCGCCGCGCAGGACCTCGTGTACTTCCCCGGGGCGTCACTGACCCGCTCGGTGGTCGTGCTCGTGCTGTGGCTCGTCGTCGCGGTGCTGCTCGGCGTCCTCGTGCACGGGCTCGCCGCGCGCCGCACGCGCATCGCCCGGGAACGCGCGGTCTCGCGCTACGAGGAGGAGCAGGTCGTCGCGGCGTAGGGCGCTACCCTGACCTCCGTGGACCTCAGCGCCGACCTGGACTTCGCCCGCTCCCTCGCCGACACCGCGGACGCGATCAGCCTCGAGCGGTTCCGCGCCGCCGACCTGCACGTCACGACGAAGGCCGACAGCACGCACGTCACCGACGCCGACCAGGCGGTGGAACGGGCGCTGCGCCAGCGCCTGGCGACCGAGCGCCCGGACGACGCGTTCCTCGGCGAGGAGACGACGGCGGACACCGGCGCGGACGCCCTGAGCGAGGGACACCGCCAGTGGGTCGTGGACCCGATCGACGGCACCGCGAACTACCTGCGCGGCGTGCCGGTCTGGGCGACGCTCATCGCCCTGGCCGTCGACGGCCGCCCGGTGCTCGGGGTGGTCAGCGCCCCGGCGCTCGGCAAGCGCTGGTGGGCCGCCGAGGGCCTCGGCGCACACTCCACGGACGGTCCCCTGCGCGTCTCCGGTGTCGCGGCACTGTCCGACGCCAGCCTGAGCTACAACAGCATCCAGCAGTGGGACGAGGACGACCGGCTCGACACCCTCGTCGCGCTGTCGCGAAAGGTCTGGCGCACCCGCGCGTACGGCGACATGTGGTCGTACATGCTCGTGGCCGAGGGGGTCCTCGACGTCGCCGGCGAACCCGACCTGAAGCCGTGGGACATCGCGGCCCTCGTGCCGATCGTCGAGGAGGCCGGTGGTCGCTTCACCTCGCTCGACGGCGACCCGGGCCCGTGGCACGGCAGCGCGCTCGCCACGAACGGCCTCGTGCACGACGCCGTGGTCGACGTCATCCGCCGCTCGTAGGCGCGCACGCGGTCCGCCCGCTGCCGGACCGCGCTGTACCCCGCTTGTCCCCTGGACGCGGCCGACACCCCGGCGTCGGACCCCCGGACGGGGGCGGTGACCCCCCGGACTGGGGCCAGGCGAGTCGGACACTCTGCTGACGGTCCTCCCGACGCGTCCGATGGCCGGGTTATCGTGCTGACGGCTGATCAGGCGCACCGGGTTCCCTAGACCCGGACCGTGTCGGGCCAGTCGTCCCTTTACTCGTCCGAAAACCCTGACCCGAGGGGTGGTCCAGACGATGACTTCATCGTTCCCAGGCGGAACCGAGTGCACCCTCACTCGTCGTCCGCGCTATCTCACCGACAGCCCTGGCGTGCGCTCCGTCGCCGCCTCGCATCCGTCCGTCGCCACGGCTCCTGCCCGTGACGCCGTCCGGATCCCGTCCGTCGCCGTGGTCACCCGCCGCGCTGCCGACCGGACGTCCTCCGCAGTCCTCGCCTCCGGACCCGGAGGCCGGTGAGTCATGGCACTCACCGGTCGCCGTCTCGAGGTCGACCGGATCGCGACCCTCGCAGCACTCCCTCGTGAGTCCGCGATGGTCGTCGTCGGCGACCCTGGTTCCGGACGCAGCAGCGTCCTCGGCGCGGTCGCGGACCGCGTCCCCCTCCCCGTCGTGCGGGTCGGGGTCAACGGGAGCGAGTCCCGTTGGCCGCTGGCCGGCGTGACCTCCCTGTTCACCGCACTCGACGACCCCCGGGCCACCGCCCACATCGCGCACCTGCTGCAGGCCGGCGGTGCGACGAGCGGTCTGGCAGCGGCGCACGACTTCCTCGAGGCCGTGCAGACCCTGACCCTGCCGCCGACCGTCGTCCTGATCGACGACCTCGACCGCATGGACGCCGAGAGCCAGGAGCTCATCGCGTTCCTCGCGGGTCGTCTCGCGGGCACGGCTCTGCGCCTGGTCGCGACGGTCCGGACCGTGCCGTCGGACGGGCCGCTCGCGGCGCTCCCGGTGCTGCGGCTCGAGCCGCTCACGGTCGACGAGTCCCTGGCACTCGCCCGCTCGATGGCGCCGGAGGGCGCGAACGACGGCGTGCTCGCGATCCTCGCCGACGCGACGGGCGGCAACCCCGGCGCGCTCCGCGAGCAGTTCGACGCGCTCTCGCACGCCCAGCTGACCGGCGCCGAGCCGCTCGTGCTGCCGTTGCGCCCGACCGCCACGACGGAGGCCCTCGCGGCCCTGTCG
>CAJYIG010000204.1 GCA_913774725.1 uncultured Curtobacterium sp.
TGCCCCGCGGCCCCGCTCGCGCCGGGCGCGGACGAGGACTGCCGGGTCTCGGGGTCGGCGAGGCTCACCCAGCAGGAGATCGACGGCGGTGCGCTGACCTTCACCGCTCCCGTCACCGCCCACGCGCCCGACGGTACCGTGGTCCGGGCGGGCACCGCGGCCGAGTTCCCGCTCCCGCGGCGTGACGCCGTCGCGGCGGACGCCACCGCGGCGGCGTCGCGCCGCAGGAGCGGGACCTCAGCCGCGGTGTCCGTCCGGACCGCGGTGCCGTCGGGCGCGTGCGCGGTGACCGGAGCCGTGAAGGTCAGCGCGCCGCCGTCGATCTCCTGCTGGGTGAGCCTCGCCGACCCCGAGACCCGGCAGTCCTCGTCCGCGCCCGGCGCGAGCGGGGTCGCGGGGCAGGTCACGGTGAACTCGTCCCGACCGTCGACGGCGGCGGCGAGGTCGTGCAGTGTGACGTTCCCGGTGTTCGCGACCCGGAGCGCCAGTGTCACTGCGTCACCCGGGTGCGGCTCGTGGTCGTTCCAGTGTGCGGAGAGCACCCCGGCCACCCCGGGTGCAGCCGCGGGGGTCGGGGCGGTCGCGGACGCGGTGGCCTCGACCGGGTCCCCGGACCGCGCGGTGGCGGTGGCGCGGACGGCATCGTCGATGCGGCCTCGGTCGAGGTCCGCCTGCACGACCGGCCGCCGGGGCGAGGTGCACACCGTGGACGCTCCCGGGTCCAGGTCGGTCGCCGCGCAGGTGCTCGTGCCCGCGGTCCCGACCACGCCGAGGTCGTGCACCGGGGCGTTCCCGGCGTTGCGCACCGTCGTGGCGAACGCGATCTCCTCGCCCAGGTCGGCGACCGCGTCGTCGCCCGTCAACACCGGTTCCTCGGCGGCCACGAGGGCGTTCTGCTCGGGCAGGAACGTCACGCTCGCCGGGTCCGGCAGGTCGATCCCCCGGTGGGCCTCGACGGCACCTGCAGTGAGCGTGTAGGTCCCCGCGCGGTCCGAGGTCACGTCGAAGGACACGGCGCAGTCGACCGCGTCCGTGGCCAGGTCCCCGTGCACGGTCAACAGGTCACCGCCGGGCTCGGCGCTCACGGCCCCACCCGTGCACGAGCTCTCCAGGTGCGGCGCCTCTGCGATGCGCAGGCCCGAGGGGAGGCGCTCCGCGTACGACCAGCCGGGCTTCGACCCGAGCTCCGACGTGTTCACGACCCGCGCGGTCATGCGGGCGGTGTCCCCGACGACCGGCGTCCCCGCGAACGCGTTCGCCAGACGCGGCGTCGTGTCGAGGACCGACACCCCGTCGATCGCGCCGTCGTTGCCGTCGAACGCCGTCTGCTGGTTCCGGAGCCGCCACTGCACGGTGTCGCCGTCGAACAGCAGCCCGCCGGGCGAGATGAACGAACCCGCCCTGATCTGCTCGCCGCCGACGGTGTAGGTCTGCGCACGTCGGTCCGTGCACGGGTCGATCGGCCCCGAGACGGGGCGTTCCTCGCCACGGTCCACGAGCGAGAACGCGAGCTCCGGGTGCGCGACGTCGCACGATGCCGCGGCCGCCGCAACCCCGAAGGAGACGAAGCGACCGGTCTCGCCGAGCGGCGTGGAGCTGGTCGGCTGCACCTGCACGGCGTCCGCGGGCATGCGCCGGTCCAGGGTCCAGGCGCTGACGGCGTGGTTCGACCTCGGGTCCGTCCCGGTCACGGTCCCGAGCACGGTCGCGAGCGTCCGGAGCTGTGGATTCGCGGAGCAGGCGGCGACGTCTCCGCTCGTCTGGCTGGTCAGGATGCCGTTGCACTGCTGCGGATCGATCCACCGCGGGTCGGCCGTGTACCGCTGCCCGGAGCGACCCACGTACCGGTCGAGCATCACCGGCGTGGTCGACAGGCCGTTCTCGAAGTCCTCGGACGCCCGGACCACCGGTGCGGCGTTCGCATCGCTCGCCTCGGGCATCGCCCCGCGGAACGGCGCGACTCCCCCGCGGGCTGCGCCCGGCTCGTCGGCCGCGGCAGCAGCCCGGTCGGACGGCGCTCCGACGAGCGCAGCGACCAGGCAGAGTGCGGTCACGAGGACCATCACGGCCGGTGATGTTCTGTGTTCTACGTACATGTTCACGCTTGTACCGGTTGCGGTGTGACCTGTCCGCCCGCTTGCAAACCGGATCGAGCGAGCGGGTCCCGGTCCGGTTCGCGCACTCCGCAGCTGCGGACCCGCCCGGCTGAGCATTGCCGGAATGCCTCCTGGGACCCGTTTGGTTGCATGGCGTCATGACCGTTCCGAACATCACCCTGAACGACGGCAAGACCATCCCGCAGCTCGGCTTCGGTGTCTTCCAGATCGACCCTTCGGACACGAAGGAGGCCACCCTCACCGCGCTCGAGGTCGGCTACCGCCACATCGACACCGCCGAGATGTACGGCAACGAGAAGGAGGTCGGCGAGGCCATCGAGGCGTCCGGCATCCCGCGCGAGGAGATCTTCGTCACCTCGAAGCTGAACAACGGGTTCCACGACCCCCAGGCCGCACTCGAGAACGGCAAGAAGTCGGCCGACCTGCTCGGCGGCTACACCGACCTGTTCCTCATCCACTGGCCGCTGCCCACCGTCTCGGACTTCGTCCCGACGTGGAAGGCGATGGAGGAGCTCTACCGCGGCGGCACGGCCCGATCGATCGGCGTGAGCAACTTCCAGGCACACCACCTCAACCGCCTCGCCGCCGAGACCACGATCACCCCCGCCGTGAACCAGATCGAGGTGCACCCGTACCTCGCGCAGGAGGAACTGCGCGCGTACGACCGCGAGCACGGCATCGCGACCGAGGCCTGGTCGCCGATCGCGCAGGGCCTCGTGCTCGACGACGAGACCATCACGCGGATCGCCGGGAACACCGGCAAGACCCCGGCGCAGGTCGTCCTCCGCTGGCACATCCAGCGCGGTGACATCGTCTTCCCGAAGTCGGTCACCCGCTCGCGCGTCGAGGAGAACTTCGCGATCTTCGACTTCGAGCTCTCCGACGAGGACATGACCGCCATCACCTCGCTGGACAAGGGCCACCGCACCGGCTCGGACCCGGATACGTTCGACTACGTCCCGGCCTGATCGGCCCGGGTCGCGTCCCGACGTGACCACCATACGGACGGGAG
>CAJYIG010000205.1 GCA_913774725.1 uncultured Curtobacterium sp.
ACCCGAACCCCGGCGAGACCGACCCCGGGTTCACAGCACCCGAGCCCGAGCAGCCGGTCGAGGACGTCACGGCCGATCCCGTGTCCGACCGGGTCCCGCCGGTCGACAACGGCTTCAGCGCACCGTCCACGCCGGGCTTCGGCTCACTCGACGTGCAGGTCGACCTCGTGTCGCCGATCGCCGTGAAGCTGCGGTTCAGCGACCCGAAGGTCACCGGGTACTCCGGGTCCTACGACGCCCTGGTGTTCGTGGACGGGAAGTTCAAGGACGGCCACCGCGTCACGAGCGGCTCCACGACCGAGTTCTTCTACGGCCTCGGATCGGGTGACCACACGTTCGAGTTCAAGGTCCGCGGTCCCGGTGGACTGACGCTGATCAAGACCATGACCGTGCACGTGGACTAGTCGCACGGAGCACGACCTGCGCCGGGGCGGGGACCGACCGGTCCTCGCCCCGGCGTCGTCATGCCCGGCGGTCGTCCTCCGACTGCCACGGCAGGTGCAGGTCGCCCGGTTCGGGCTCGACGTCACCCGCGTCGTCGGCACCGCCGGTACCGGGGGCTGCGACCACCCTCGACGGGTCGATGCCGTCCGCCTCCATGTCCGCGTCGTCGCGCTGCTGGGTCTGCGACGCGACCGTCTCCCGCTCGCTCGACGGGCTGTAGGACGTGTCGGCGGCGCGCTGCTCGCGCTCCGTCACACCGTCGACGTCGTCGCTGTGCGCCGCGTCGCGCAGGTCGTCGCTCCGGGCGCGGTCGTCGGACTCGTCCGGACCGGGCACGTTCGGGATGCTGTCGCTCATGCCCCGCACAGTAGGCCGCGTCCCCTGGTACCGGTTCGGTCACGACGGTCGTGATCCGGTTCCCGCTCGGGTACGGTCGTCCCGACGAAGGGGGCTGAGGATGGGTCGGACGAGGGCACGCGCTGCGGTGGTCGTCGCGCTGGTGGGGACGAGCGCACTGCTGCTGACGGGTTGTTCGCTGTTCGGCGACGATGCCCCGCTGCCGAAGCCGACCGGGCACGCCGCGCCGAGCGCCTCCGCCACCCAGGGCCCCGTCGACGGGTCGGGCACCATGGGCGACACCGCGCAGCCCGTCGCGGCGCCGCAGGCGGTGCCGGCCGGCACGGTCGTCGCGGAGACGGACGCGGTGTCGAAGTCCGGCGACACGTCGATCCACGTCCGGGTCGTCGCGAACGACCACGGCACCTTCGACGCGCAGCTGTCGGGCTACCGCACCACGCAGCCGCAGCCGATGTCGGTGGAGTTCCGGCGCACGGCGCAGTTCGGGGACGGCTACGACGGCCGAGCCGTGGCCACGACCAGGTGGGACGCGCAGGCGCAGCCCCCGGGCACCGTCAGTCTGTCCGACGCGGGAGCGGATCCGGACTGGCTGCGCACCGTGGTCCTCGTGCCGGTCCAGTCCGACGGCGACGACGACGACCGTCCGTGGGTCCAGAAGGTGCTGGCGATCGGGACGCTCTCCTGGTCGATCCCCGATCCCGAACCCGACCTGCACGTCACGCTCAGCGCGGCCCGGCCGGGTGCGTACGGGTACGCGTTCGACGCCGACGACCAGACCCTCCGTGGGACGACCGGCACCCCGGTCGCCTACCGGGTCAACGAGGGTGACGACCAGACGACGATCGCGGAGCGCTTCGGCATCACGGTCGAACAGCTGCAGTGGCTGAACCCGCAGATGCCGACCTCCGGCAAGGACTGGGTCCTCGCCGGGTCCTGGCTGAACCTCGACCCGGCCACGCGCTGACCTCGGGGCGGTCTGCCGGTCGGTTACGCTCGACCAGCACCCCGCACCACCCAGGAGGCCACATCGTGACCATCGTCGCCGCCGCAGACGGCTCCGCACTCGGCAACCCCGGCCCCGCAGGCTGGGCGTGGTACGTCGACGACGACCGATGGGCTGCCGGCGGGTGGCCCCGGGCGACGAACAACATCGGAGAGCTCACAGCCGTGCTGCAGCTGCTCCGCGCGACGAAGGACACCGGCGAACCGCTCCACATCCTGTGCGACAGCCAGTACGCCATCAAGGCCTGCACCGAGTGGCTGGCCGGCTGGAAGCGCAAGGGCTGGCGGAAGGCCGACGGCAAGCCCGTGCTGAACGTCGAGATCATCAAGGAGCTCGACGCCGAGCTGCAGGGGCGCGCGGTCACGTTCGAGTGGGTCCGCGGGCACGTCGGTCACGAGATGAACGAGGCCGCGGACGTCCGGGCGCGGGGTGCAGCGACGGCCTACCAGAACCGCACCGAGGTCCCGACGGGCCCGGGTTGGCCGGACACCGTCGTCCCGCCCGCTCCGCAGCCCGCCCAGGTCGAGCCACCCGCGACCCTGTTCTGACGAGCCGGACGACCGGCGGAACGGCACCGGCGGAACGGCATCGGCCCAACGGCAGAGACCGGCGGCACGATGACGGGCCCGGGCGATGACTCCGCCCGGGCCCGTCGTGGTCGTCCGCTCAGTAGGTGCCGTCGCGGCGGTCCTGCCGCGTGATCTGCTCGCCCGACGCCGGGTCGACGCCCGACCGTGTGGTGGTCGTGGTCCGACGCCCGCCGAACCCGACCGCCAGGCTGATGATGAGCAGCACGACGCCGGCGGCCATCAGGATGTAGCCGATCAGGCGCAGGTCGATGCCCGCGACCTGGTAGTCGACCGCGAAGGCGATGATCGCTCCGATGACGATCAGGGCGATGCTCGATCCGATGCGCATGACGGGTCCTTCCGTGGGCGCCCCGTCCCGGGTGTCCGGGGCTGGCGTCGAAGGTACCCGGACCGCGGCCGACACGTTCCGCGCGACCGCAGACCGCGGTTCGACGTCCGCGGCCGACACGTTCCGCACGACCGCAGACCGAAGGGCGACGTCCTCAGTCGACGTCGACCTCGGCCCACCCGTCGAACCTTCCGATCTCGGTGACGCGCACGACCGCTTCCCCCGCCTCGTCCGACGCGTCGAGGTCGATCGTCGCCGAGAACCCGAAGTCCTTGTCGCCCTCCGGGTCGGCGAAGATCTGCCGCGCCCGCCAGGTGCGACCCGGCCCGTGCTCGTCCAGCACCAGGTACGCCATCGACCGCGCATCTCCGTCGGTCCCGATGGCGTCGTGCTCCTCGTAGTACTCCTCGAGCACGGTGTCCCAGGCGGACCGGTCGAACCCGCTGGTCGCGTCGAGTTCCCCCAGTCCGGTCGGGTCGTCCGCGGCCGCGAGCAGCACCCGCTGGAACAGGGCGTTCCGCACGAGCACCCGGAACGCCCGCGGGTTGCCGGTGAGCCGGGCGGGCTGCGGCGGCGCGATCTCGCCAGCGGAGGAGGACACTGCTTCGGCGGCGGCCTCCTCGACGGAGCCGTTGACCAGCGCCTCCCACTCGTCGACGAGCGAGGAGTCCGTCTGCCGCACGACCTCGCCGAGCCACTCGATCAGGTCGTCGAGCTCGGGGGTCCGCTGCTCCTCGGAGATGGTCTGCCGCATCGTCCGGTAGGCGTCGGACAGGTAGCGGAGCACGAGTCCCTCGGAGCGGGTGAGCTGGTAGAAGCGCACGAAGTCGCCGAAGGTCATCGCCCGCTCGTACACGTCGCGGACCACGGCCTTGGGTGACAGCGTGAAGTCGAGCACCCACGGCTGCTGCGCCGCGTAGGCCTCGTACGCGGCGGTGAGCAGCTCGTCGAGCGGCTTGGGCCAGGTCACCGCCTCGAGCAGCTCCATCCGCTCCTCGTACTCGATCCCCTCGCGCTTCATGCGGGCCACCTCTTCGCCGCGCTCCTTGAACTGCTGCTGCGCGAGGATCGCCCGGGGATCGTCCAGGGTCGCCTCGACGATCGACACCATGTCCAGCGCGTAGGTGGGCGACGACGGGTCGAGCAGCTCGAACGCGGCGAGCGCGAACGGCGACAGCGGCTGGTTGAGCGCGAAGTTCACGGGCAGGTCGACGGTCATCCGGTACTGCCCGTCGACCCGCTCGATCACCCGGGCGTTGATCAGTGTGCGGGCGATCGACAGGGCACGCCGGGCCATCGCGAGCTGCCGGGACCGCGGCTCGTGGTTCTCGAACACGAGCGACCTGACGTCGGCGAAGGCGTCTCCCCCGCGGGCGACGACGGCGAGCACCATCGCGTGCGTGATCCGCATCCGCGACACCATCGGCTCGGGCTCGGCGGCGATGAGACGGTCGAACGACGCCGGGCCCCACGAGACGAACCCCTCGGGCGCCTTCTTCTTCTTGACCTTGTTCTTCTTCTTCGGGTCGTCTCCGGCCTTGGCGACGGCTCGGGCGTTCTCGATCTCGTGCTCCGGCGCCTCGGCGACGACGTCACCCTCGGTGTCGTAGCCGGCACGTCCGGCGCGGCCGGCGATCTGGTGGAACTCGCGAGCGGACAGCTGCCGCATCCGGGAACCGTCGAACTTCGTCAGGCCGGTCAGCAGCACGGACCGGATCGGCACGTTGATCCCGACCCCCAGGGTGTCGGTGCCGCAGATCACCGGCAGCAGCCCGCGCTGGGCGAGCTGCTCGACGAGCCGCCGGTACTTCGGCAGCATGCCGGCGTGGTGCACACCGATGCCCGCCCGGATCAGCCGCGACAGGGTCTGCCCGAACCCGGCACTGAACCGGAACCCGGCGATCGCGGCGGCGATCTCGTCCCGCCGCTCGCGCGACGCCACCTTCACGGACATGAGCGCCTGCGCCCGCTCGAGCGCCGCGGCCTGGGCGAAGTGCACGATGTAGACCGGTGCCTTGCCTTCCTCGAGCAGCCGCTCGACGGTCTCCTGCACCGGGGTCAGCACGTACTCGTACGACAGCGGCACCGGCCGCGAGACACCGGTGACGCGGGCGGTCGGGCGCCCGGTCCGGCGGGACAGGTCGTCGGCGATGGTCGTGACGTCGCCGAGGGTCGCGGACATGAGCAGGAACTGCGCGCGCTCGAGCACGAGCAGCGGGACCTGCCACGCCCACCCGCGGTCGGGGTCGCCGTAGAAGTGGAACTCGTCCATCACGACGACGTCCACCTCGGCGTCGGCGCCCTGCCGCAGCGCGGTGTTCGCCAGGATCTCCGCCGTGCAGCAGATGATCGGTGCGTCGGCGTTCACGCTCGAGTCGCCGGTCACCATGCCGACGTTCTGCGCGCCGAACAGGTCGACGAGCTGGAAGAACTTCTCGGAGACGAGCGCCTTGATCGGCGCCGTGTACCAGCTCCGCTTCCCCTCGGCGAGCGCCGCGAAGTGTGCGCCGGCCGCGACGAGGGACTTGCCGGTCCCGGTCGGTGTGCTCAGCACGACGTTCGCGCCGGACACGAGCTCGATCAGTGCTTCGTCCTGCGCCGGGTAGAGCGGCCGTCCGCCGGCCTCGGCCCAGTCGGCGAAGGCCTGGTAGACCGCGTCCGGGTCGACGACGCCGTCGACCGCCGCCGGCAGGGCGGCGAGGAGCGGCGGGATGGTGGTGACGTCGGTCATGCGTCCATCCTCCCAGGTGGGTGGTGACCGGGAGGCGGAGGGACGACGGCCGGGAGGCACGGCGCGGGCCCGCCACGCGCCTCCCGTCCGCCAGACACCCACCGCAGGGCGCGGGGCAGCGACGAGCCGCGCCTCCCGTCCGGCACACGCGGACCGCAGCGTGCGTCGCGGCCGCGCCACGACCCTCCCGTCCGACTCCCTGCCGCGAT
>CAJYIG010000206.1 GCA_913774725.1 uncultured Curtobacterium sp.
CGAGTCGCTCATGGTCATCACCGCGTCCGCGAAGCACGCGGTGCGCGTCGAGCAGGCCGTGCTCACCGCCGCGCAGGGGCACAAGGACCTCACCGAGTTCGTCATCGGCGACCGCGCCGAGCCGTTCATCGTCGCGACGCTCGAGCAGTCCGTGGCGCAGAGCCGCGACCGCGTCGTGGTCTCCATCGGCTACGGCCGGACCCCGCACGGCCGTGTGCTGCGCGACTTCGGTCCGCTCGGCAAGCCGGGCGGGGAGCGCCTGCTCGCGGTCGCGATGACCCGGGCCCGACGCTCGATGGTCATCGTCACGTGCTTCCAGCCGTCGGACATCGAGGCCGAGCGGATGGGCCACGGCACCGTCGCGCTGGCCGAGATCCTCGCCGAGGTCCGTGCCCGCACCACCGCCGAGTACGTGCCGGACGACTCCGACCCGCTGCTCGTCGACCTCGCCCGACGCCTCGAGATGCGCGGCATCCCGGTCGCGCTCGGGCACCGCGGCAAGCTCGGCCTGGTCGCGGCGCACGGCGGCGTCTGCGTGACGATCGAGACCGATGCGTCGCTCGTCCGTGGCTCGCTGCGCGAGTCGCTGCGGCTCCGCCCCGAGGTGCTGCGTCGCCTCGGGTGGCACTACGTGCGCGTGCACGCCTTCCAGCTGTTCTCCGACCCGGACCGGGTCGCGGACACGGTGGCGTCGGTGCTCGGTGTCGACCGCGGCGCGACCCAGGAGATCTCGATCCCTCCGATCCCCGCACGCCGGTGAGCACGTCGGATCTCGGTCCCAGCGTGCCCGCGTCGGGCCCCGCCCGCCGGTGAGCGGGTCCCGGCGCGCATCCCGCGCGGCCGGACCGGTGACGCCGGAGACGGACCAGCTGGTGGGCACGTGGACGCGGGCCGACGACGCGGCGCCGGTCGCGCCTCCCGTCCGCTCCGCGTCGTCCGCAGCGGCAGACGCAGCGGCAGACGCGAGCACGGATCCGGACGCCGATCCGGACGGCGGGGTGGACGGATCGGCAGCCCGGCCGGGAGGCCCGACTCGCCGGAACCGGCGCGTCACCACCCAGCCGGCGCCGGGCAGCGACCCCTCACCGGCCCCGGAACCGGCCCGCCACCGCGACGGCGAGAACGACGCCCAGCTCCTGCGCGACGTGCCCCCACACTGGTGACGGGTAGCCTGGGGGTGATGACTGACACCACGCGGCAGCGACCCGACTGGCAGACGTGGCCGAACCTGATCACGCTGGTGCGCTTCCTGCTCATCCCGGTGTTCATCGGCTTCGTCGTGTCCGGGCACCCCGGGTGGGCGCTCGTCACGCTCGTCGTCCTCGGCGTCAGCGACTGGGCGGACGGCTTCATCGCACGTCGGTTCGACCAGGGCTCGGAGCTCGGCAAGGCCCTCGACCCGATCGCCGACCGGCTGGCGATCATCGCGATCGTGCTCTCGCTCGTCCTCGTCGGGCTGCTGCCGTGGCCGAGCGTCGCGATCATCGTCGTCGTCGATGCGGTGCTGGCGCTGCTGTCCGGCCTGTGGTTCCGCGGCAACCCGGACCTCGACGTCACCTGGACCGGCAAGGTCCGATCGGCACTCCTCTTCGTCGGGCTGCCGCTGCTGCTGTTCTCGTCGACGTCCTGGGCGTCGGAGCACGACTGGATCCGCGTGCTCGCGCTCGTGTTCGTCTGGGCGGGCACGATCGGCCACGTAGTCGCGGGCGTGCAGTACGCCACGGCCCTCGCCGCGAAGCACCGCGCGGTCGCCCGGACCGCCTGACGCCCGGTCGGCCGCGGGAGTTCGGCCGGCGCCCTCCTGCCCCGTCGAACCAGGAAACCGACATCGAACCAACCCCGGGGGCTGGTTCGATGTCGGTTCCGTGGTTCGGTACGGCCGAGGCTAGAGCTTCGTCGAGCCGCTGATCCCCGGTCCCTCGGGCGCCGTGGACGGGGCGACGTGCGCTCCGCCGCCCGACGTCGTCGCAACGCCGTCCTGGGTGCGGAGCAGGTCGCGGATCTCGAGCAGCACCTCGACGTCCGTCGGCGGGACGTCCTGCGGCGTCTGCTCCTCGTTCTGCTGCACCCGCTCGAACGCGAGCTTCTTCAGGCGGTTGACGGGGACGACGAGCGCGAAGTACACGACCGCTGCGACGATCACGAAGTTCAGGACGGCACCGATGATCGCGCCGAACAGGATGTCGGCCGACCCACCGGAGACCGTCGGGATCGAGACGATCAGCGCCTTGTCCAGGCTCGACGCGTTGAAGACGGCGCCGATGAGCGGGTTGATGAGCGCGTTCACGATGGTCGTGACGATCGCGGTGAACGCCGCACCGATGACGACCGCGACCGCCAGGTCGATGACGTTCCCGCGCAGCAGGAACTCCTTGAAGCCCTTCACGTGAGCCTCCTTCCGTGTCGAGGAGACCCCACCGTACCGACGGGGACGAGCCCTCGTCAGGAGGCGCTGGGCGCGGCCGGCTTCGACTCGGACTTCGCCGGTGTGCTCGACGACGACGAGGACGACGACGTCGAGGAGGACGAGGTCGCCGACCCCTCGGCCTTGGGTGTCGACCGCGAGTCGGTGCGGTAGAAGCCGCCGCCGTTGAAGGTCACGCCCACCGGCGAGAACACCTTGCGCAGGGTGCCGCCGCACACGGGGCACTCGGTGAGGGTGGCGTCGGAGAACGACTGCTTGACGTCGAAGGCGTTGTCGCACGCGGTGCAGCGGTACGAGTAGGTGGGCACCCTAGCTCCGGAAGGTGATGATGCGCGACGGCGTGATGATGCCGTCGACGGGTTCGTCGTGGGCCTCGCGCGGGACCTCGTCGAGGTACTCCGCGTCGAAGATCACAGCATAGACGGGCGGCCGGTTCGCCATCGACCCGAGCGTCTTGTCGTAGTAGCCGCGGCCCCAGCCCATCCGGCACCCGTCGTGGCCGACCGCCGCCGCCGGGGTGAGGATCGCGTCGACGTCCCCGAGGGCGAGCGGGGAGAGCACCTCGCCGACGACCTCCGGCATGCCGTGCAGGCCCTGCTGCTCCGACACCCCGTCGCCGACGGCCCAGTCGAGCAGGCCGTCCTCGCGGGTGATCGGCAGGAGCACCCGGACACCCTGCTCGTGTGCCCACCGCAGGAAGGGGCGGACGTCGGGCTCGTCGGGCGCCGACAGGTAGAGCGCGAGCGAGCGGACCTGCCGTTCCTCCACGAACCGCTGCAGTGTCGCGGTCAGGGCGGTCGTGTCGGTGTCGCGCTCCGTCGTGGTCCGGGTGCGCCGCCGCTGCCGGAGCTCGGCTCGCAGGGCGCGCTTCTCGTTCCCGAGGTCGGCGGTCATGGCCGGGAGTCTACCGAGCGCGGGTTTGCGGCTTCCCGCCGTGGCTCGCGCGATGCCGTGTCCCCCGAAAGGCCCATGTCCCGGCCCAGCGGCCGTCCGGTACGTTCGCTCACATGGGTTTCCAGATCTCGAAGGCGGTGATCCCGGCGGCAGGGCTGGGCACGCGCTTCCTCCCCGCGACCAAGGCGATGCCGAAGGAGATGCTCCCCGTCGTCGACAAGCCGGCGATCCAGTACGTGGTCGAGGAGGCCGTGAACGCCGGCCTCACCGACGTCCTGATGATCACCGGGCGCAACAAGAACGCGCTCGAGAACCACTTCGACCACGTGGCCGAGCTCGAGGAGACCCTCAAGAAGAAGGGCGACCACGAGAAGCTCCAGAAGGTCAACCAGTCGACCGACCTCGCCGACATGCACTACGTCCGCCAGGGCGACCCGCTCGGTCTCGGCCACGCCGTCCTCCGCGCGAAGATGCACGTCGGCCGCGAGCCGTTCGCCGTGCTGCTCGGCGACGACATCATCGACGCCCGTGACCCGCTGCTCCAGCGCATGATCGAGGTCCAGGGCGAGAAGAACGCCACGGTCGTCGCGCTGCTCGAGGTCCCCGCCTCGCAGACCCACATGTACGGCATCGCGACCGTCGAGGAGACCGACACCGACGACGTCGTGAAGATCACCGGCCTGGTCGAGAAGCCCCCGCAGGGCGAAGCCCCCTCGAACCTCGCCATCATCGGCCGGTACGTCATCCGTCCCGAGGTCTTCGACGTCCTCGAGAAGCAGGAGCCGGGCAAGGGCGGCGAGATCCAGCTCACCGACGCGCTCATGAAGATGGCGGGCGCCGAGGAGTGGACCGGCGGCGTGTACGGCGTCGTGTTCCGTGGACGCCGGTACGACACCGGTGACAAGCTGGACTACATCAAGGCGATCGTGCAGCTCGCCTCGGACCGCGACGACCTCGGCCCCGACCTCAAGGCCTGGCTGAAGGACTTCAACGCGGGAGAGTAGCCACCCCGTCACGAACGGGTCCGGGGTCCGCCCCGGGTCCGTTCGTGCGTCCACCCGGCCGACCACCGGGCACCGGAGGAACCACAGCGATGACGACGATCCCGACCCTGTCCCACGGGCGGGTCACCATCCGGCCCCTCCGGCTCCGCGACACCCGTGACCTCGACGTCGCCCTCGCGACGAACCGCTCGTGGCTGCGCACGTGGGAGGCCACCAACCCCTCCGGACACGTCTCCACCGACGTCCGGGGCAGCATCCGCGCGCTGCAGGCGAACGCCCGCGCCGGGCTCGGTCTGCCGTTCGCGATGGAGCTCGACGGCCGCTTCGTCGGCCAGCTCAACGTGTCCGGCATCAGCTACGGATCGCTGGCGAGTGCGTCCATCGGCTACTGGGTGGTGGAGGGCGCCGCCGGCCACAACGTCACCCCGATCGCGGTCGCCATGGCCGTCGACCACTGCTTCCGCGTGGTCGGCATCCACCGCATCGAGATCTGCATCCGACCGGAGAACGCGCCGAGCCTGCGCGTCGTCGAGAAGCTCGGCTTCCGCTACGAGGGCCTGCGCCGCCGGTACATCCACATCAACGGGGACTGGCGCGACCACTTCTGCTTCGCCCTCGTGGCGGAGGAGGTGCGCGAGGGCGTCCTCGACCGCTGGGTCGCCGGCCGGGTACCGCCGGGTGTCGGCAGCGTCCCCGACTCCGCCCGCGACGAGGCGGCGACACCGCTCGACACCCGGCCGCGCACCTGACGGTCTGCCCCGTCACGCCCACCCACCGGCCGGGAGGCACGACCCACCGCCCACGGATTCCGTCGCGACTCGCGCAACACGCGTCCGGCAATGGGCCGTCCGGGGAACGCGCACCCCTACCGTGTCCCCATGGCAGGTATCGGCTCCTGGGGCGGCGGCATCGTCCTGCTCATCGCGGCCGTGCTCTGGGTCGTCTACCTCATGCCGTCGTGGGCGGCTCGACGGCAGTACCTCGCCACCGAACGCAACGCGATCCGGCTGCAGCAGACCCTGCGCATCCTCGCGCAGACCGCCGAGCTCCCCGACGAGGTCCGGGTCGAGATGAACGCGAAGTCGCTGGCCGAGGCGCAGCGGGTCGCCCGGTCCGAGGAAGCGAAGCGCGCCGCGATCGTCCGCGCGCACGAGGCCGCCCGGCAGCGTGAGATCACCCGACGGCTCGCGGAGCAGCAGCCGAAGCTCGAGCGGGCGTCCTCGGTGCCCGCGCTGACCGCGATGCGGATGCGTCGTTCCCGGCTCGGGGCGACGCTGTTCGGCACGCTCGGCGTCGTCGTCGCGGTCGTCGTGTTCGTCGCGGCGCCCGGGGCCTGGCTCGTCGGCGTCGCCGGGCTCGTGGCGGCCGGTGGGTCTGCAGCCGTCCTCGCGCAGCTGCACCAGGTGGCGCAGGCGCGGAAGGCGCGTGCCGCGGCCGGTGCTGCGGAGGCGACCCGTGCCTCCCGGCCGGCGACCACCTGGACGGACCCGGCGCCGCCGCTGTCCACCGAGCAGTCCGCGGAGCCCGCGCGCGACCGGAGCTGGACCCCGGCCCGCGTGCCGAAGCCGCTGTACGTGGAGCGACCGGCCGCACCGCCGGCGTCGCCGGAGTCGTCGGCCGAGCTGGCTGCGCGGCTCCGTGAGCGCGTGGCCGAGGCGAAGGCCGAGGCCGAGGCCGAGGCGGCTGCGATCCGGGCGGGGGAGACCGACCCGACGCTCGCGCGGGTGTCGCGGATGCGCTCCGACGTCGAGGAGGCGGCCGCGTCGCTGTCCGCACACGACCAGGGCCGGCTGGCGGAGCGCCTGGGCCTGCGCGCCCCCGCCGCTGCGGCGCGCCCCGGCGTCCACGCTCCTGCGGCGGCTCCGGCTCCCGCTGCGGCCGAGGTGCCGTCGGCGTCGGAGCCCGAGCAGCCCGCGGCTCCGAGCCGCTGGGCCGGGATGGGCGTCATCGACGACGAGGCCTACCAGCAGACCGACCTCGACGCGATCATGCGTCGTCGCCGCGCGGTCTGACGCGACGCTCGGGGCTCCCGGGACGCGGCGCGCCCGGACGTGGCGAGCCGATTTCGGATCGCGCTCCCGGTGGTGCTAGTGTGGTCGAGCACTTGGGGCTATGGCGCAGTTGGTAGCGCGTCTCGTTCGCAATGAGAAGGTCAGGGGTTCGAATCCCCTTAGCTCCACCAAGCAGCAGCGAAGGGCCACCCGATCGGGTGGCCCTTCGTCGTTCCCGGTGGCGACGGCGTCAGCTCGGGATGCTGTCCGTCAGGACGCCCGCCTGCGCGAGTGAGGCGTGGATCGCGTTCGCGGCCTGCTCGAACGCCCGGTTGCCCCGCGCGACGCCGAGTGCACCGCCCTTGACCGCCGACCGGCCCGACCCGCGGAGCAGTCGCGCGACCGCTCGTCCGTCGGGCGCGACCATGAGCTGTACGTCGAGGCGGGTGTGGAAGGTCCGGTCGTTCAGCAGGCCGGCGACGATCAGGGTCAGTCCCAGGCTGCCGCGGGTGGCCAGCAGGGTCCCCTGGTCGCCGTCGGCGACGGTGTAGCCCTCGCGGACGAGGGCGTCGCGGACGATCGCTCGGGTGGACTCGGGATCGGCGGCGACGAAGAAGTCGTGGCTCTCGGGCATGTGCGGTCTGATCCTTCCGGCAGATGGTGTGCTGCCAGCGATCCTGCCGTACCGTCGCCTACCCTGGTCGGGACATGACTGCTTCGTTCACCCGCCGTTCCCTGCTGTCGCTCGTCGGCGTCGCCGGCATCGGGGTCGCCGTCGCGGCCTGTTCACGCGGTGACGATGCTTCGCCGAGCGCGACCGGTCGCGCCGGAGCCGGGTCCGACGGGACGCCCGCGAGCGGGTCGTCGTCGGACGCCCGCCCCGTGGCCTCCTCGATCGAGCCCGCGCAGGTCCCGCTCGCCGGCGGCGTGACGGTGACGGTGACGGGGACGGGCCTCGCGGCGGTGCGGGGCGTCACGGTCGGCGGGATCGCCGCGCGTGACGTGCAGGCCTCCGGCACGACGGTCACCTTCACGGCACCGCACCAGGCGATGTACACGGCCGGGTCCGCCGACGTCGCGCTGTTCACCACCGCGATCGAGCCGAGCCCGTCGGCGAACCAGTCCTCGGACGGCAACGGCAGCGCCGCGAACGACGGGCAGGCCGGCACCACCCAGGACCAGGCGACCGCGAGTCCGACGCCGACCGCCGCGTCGACGCCGGACGCCTCCGCCGCGGTGGCGACGACGTCGGTGGCGTACACGGCGCTCACGGCGGTCGACCGGCAGCTCGAGTACGCGATGCGGTACTGGAAGGACTACAACCTCGCCGAGTACGGCACGATGAACCCGATCGGCGGGGACTGCGCCAACTACGTCAGCCAGACGCTGATCGCCCGCGGGTGGCAGCAGCGCGACGACTGGTACAGCCGCGCCGCCGGCGCGCAGCACAGTGCGACGTGGACGTACTGCCCGGCGATGGACCCGTGGATGACCGAGAACGCTGCGACGTTCGGGTTGACCCGCCGGTCCCTCGACGAGCGCAGCAAGGTCAAGGTCGGCGACATCGTGTTCTACGACTGGAACGACAACCAGTCGCCCGACCACGTGACCATCGTGTCCGAGGTCTTCACCGAACCGGACGGCACGGTCCGCATCAAGTCGGCGAGCCACAACCAGGACGGCCCGTACCGCGACCTCGACGAGATGATCACCGTGCAGCACCCCGGCGGTACGGCCTGGTTCCACACGTTCGACGCGTAGCGGCGCCGTCGCCGCTCAGGGGTAGCCGAGGAACCAGGTCAGCACGACCGCGACCGCCTGCAGGCACACGCCGACGACCAGCCACGCGACGGTCCGCCGCCGGGTCCCCGTGAACACGTCCGCCCCGAGCAGCGGCGCCGTCGGCATGAGCAACCGCGGCAGGCTCTGCTGCGGCAGGAACACCGCCACCAGGTAGAGCGCGTACGCGGCGGTGAACGAGACGACGTCGACGCCGAGCGCCCGCACACCCCGGCGCGTCCAGAACCACAGCCCGCCGGCGAGCACGACGACCACGAGCACGACCCCGAGCGCCCCGAGCCACGTCGAGGCCATCGTGAACCACGGGGTCAGCGGCGCGAAGTGCTGCCGCCCGACGAACCCGACCCACCACGACAGCTCGGTCTCGAGGTACGCGTCCGGCCGCCCCGTCACCGCCGAGGCCACGACCGGCCACGCCAGCCCCGCCGCCGCGATCCCGAGCCCCGCGACGACGATCGCCACGGCGTCCCGGACCGAGAGCGCCCGGCGCTCCTGCACGAGCCGCACGACCAGGTGCACGGCGAGGGCCACGGCGAGCGCGAGCACCCCCGGCTTCGTGAACGCCGCGACGAGCCCGAGCGGCAGCACGAACCGGTACTGCCGGTGCACCAGGGCGAGCAGGGCGCCGAACAGGAGGAGCAGGAAGGTGCTCTCGGCGTAGGCCACCTGCAGCAGGAACCCCGTCGGGGCGACGGCGAACAGCGCGGTCGCCCGCGTCGCCCGGCGGTCGTCGGACACCGCACGCACCAGCCGCCAGAGCACGACGCACGCTCCCGCCCCGGCGACGGTGGCGACGAGCACGCCGGCCGCCCAGAAGGACCCGCCCACGAGCGGCTGCACCACCCGCGCCAGCGCCGGGAACACCGGCAGGAACGCCCACGGGTTCGGCAGCACGTGCCCGTCGGCGTCGGTCGGCAGCGTCGCCGGGTAGCCGTGCTCCGCGATGGTCCGGTAGAACGAGGCGTCCCACGACCCGAGGAACGACAGGAAGGTCCCCTCGCGTCGGTACGACGCGAACGGCCAGCCGTTCGCCCGGGCGAGCAGCCAGACCGTGAGCAGCAGGACGGTGCTGACCACACGGGAAGCCAGCCACACGGTCAGGGGAGCCGTCCACCCGCGGTGCCGTCCCTCCAGACCGACCGCGAGCAGACGACGGACGCGAGCCGGCAGCCTCGGCCGGGAGGCTCGGGTCGTCTCCGCCGGGTCGGTCACCGACCGATCCTCCCACCTCCACCCCGCGGCGCCGGCCCGTGCGCTCCTGTCCGGTCGCCGCACGGGGGCCGCGCCGGTCAGGAACCGCCAGGCCGCGAGGCGTTGCATCGGGCACGTTCCCTGGAAACCATCGACAGGAGGAATCATGCCCTTCATCACCGTCGGCGCCGAGAACGGCCACGACATCGACCTGCACTACGACGACCTCGGCTCCGGCGACCCGGTCGTCCTGGTCCACGGCTGGCCGCTCTCCGGCCGCTCGTGGGAGGGCCAGGTGCCCGCACTGGTCGAGGCCGGCCACCGCGTCATCGCCTACGACCGTCGCGGGTTCGGGCAGTCGTCGCAGCCGTGGGGCGGTTACGACTACGACACCTTCGCCGCGGACCTCGACAAGCTCATCACCGAGCTCGACCTGACGAACGTCACCCTGATCGGGTTCTCGATGGGCGGCGGCGAGCTCGCGCGCTACGTCTCGACCTACGGCACCTCGAAGATCGGGAAGCTGGTGTTCGCCAGCGCGGTGCCGCCGTACCTCTGGAAGTCGGACGACAACCCCGACGGCGCGGTCGACCAGGACCTCGCCGACTGGTTCTCGAACGGCATCACGGGCGACCGTCCCGCGTTCCTGCACCAGTTCGTCGACATGTTCTACACCCCGGGTGGTGAGCCGGGTCTGCTGAAGAAGCCGCTCGTCAGCGACGACCAGCGCGCCTACGACCTGGCGATCGCCGAGCTCGCGTCGCCGAAGGGCACGCTCGACTGCACGGTGGCGTTCGCGACGACCGACTTCCGCGACGACCTGACGAAGGTCGACGTCCCGACGCTCGTCATCCACGGCGACTCGGACGGCATCGTGCCCTTCGAGGCGTCGGGCAAGCGCACCGCCGAGGCGATCCCGAACGCGCAGGTCCACGTCATCGAGGGGGGTCCGCACGGCGTGCTGGCCTCGCACACGGACGAGTGGAACGAGGCGGTCCTGCGCTTCCTGGCGTCCTGACTCCTTCCCGTTGCGTCTCGCACGACGCAACGTGGGCGGCTCCTCGCAGCGGTACAGCGCTGCGCAGGGTCGCCCACGTTGCGTTCTGCGGGGCAGCTCGCCCGAGCCTCCGTGCCCGCGCGCGTCTCAGCGCCCGGTGACCGCGGCGCGGATGCGCTCGATCGGGACCTTCGGGGTGCGGTCGGCGTTGAGCAGTCCGTTCGTCTCCTGCACCGTGTCCGTCAGCTGCGTCCAGCACGAGCCGGCCAGGAACGCACTCGCCCGGACCCCGTCGTAGAGCGCCGTGATCCGCGCCACCCAGTCGTCATCGTCGACCGCCGATGTGTAGCCCCACCCGTCCTCACGCTTCGCGCCGGGCTGGAAGTCCACGCCGCCGAACTCCGTGAGCATGACCGGCTGGCCCTCGTCCACTGCGCCGCCGACCAGGATCCGACGGTCGGCCGGGCCGCGTCCGCCGAGCAGCGCCGTGCGTGCGGCGTCGTCGGCGTAGGTGGCTGCGAGCCGGGCACCGTCGCCCTCGTAGTCGTGCACGGTGACGATGTCCGAGTTCGTGTGCTCCCACCCGTCGTTCGAGATCACGGGCCGGGTCGGGTCGAGCGCCCGGGTGACGTCGGCGAGCGACCGGGCGTAGGCCTGCTGCGCGGGGTCGGTCGCGACGTGCTGCACGCCCCAGCTCTCGTTCGCCGGTACCCAGGTGACGATCGAGGGGTGGGAGGCGTCGCGCTCGACGGCGTCCAT
Source organism: uncultured Curtobacterium sp. (assembly GCA_913774725.1). Taxonomy (GTDB): domain Bacteria; phylum Actinomycetota; class Actinomycetes; order Actinomycetales; family Microbacteriaceae; genus Curtobacterium; species Curtobacterium subtropicum. The sequence continues at coordinate 11,062 of CAJYIG010000206.1, forward strand.
CCACTCCCGCACCAGTCGCTGCACGGCGAGCGGGGAGAAGGCGTAGGCGCCGGGTGCCTCACCCCAGACGAGCAGCCCGAGCCGGTCCGCCCAGTACAGGACCCGCGGGTCCTCGATCTTCTGGTGGTTCCGTGCGGCGGTGAAGCCGAGCTCCTTGATGAGCTCGACCTCGCGGCGGAGTGCCTGCCGTGACGGCGCCGCCAGGTGCGACTCCGGCCAGTAGCCCTGGTTGAGCACGCTCCGGACGTCGTACGCGCGGCCGTTCAGCAGGAAGGCCCCGCCGTCGACGCCCACCGTGCGGACGCCGAAGTAGCTCGAGACGGCGTCGAGGGGCTCGGGTCCCTCGGCGGGGAGCAGGCTGACGACGGCGTCCACCAGGCGCGGGGTCTCGGGCGACCAGACGAGTTCGTCCTCGGCCTGGCCGTTCTGCTGCCGGGCGACCGGCACGACGACCTCGACCTCGTGCGCGTGCACCGGGACGACGGCCTCGACGGTGGCGAGGTCCTCGTCGCCTTCGTGCCACCGTGCCGTGATCCGGACGCGGGCACCGGCCGGGCGTTCGCCGGAGAGCCGCACGGTCAGGCGCATCGTCGCGTGGTCGACGTTGGTCCAGCGCAGGCCCGCGATCGACGCCGTCGGGACGGCCTCGAGCCACACCGTCTGCCAGATCCCGGTGGTGCGGCGGTACCAGATCGCGTGCGGGTGCTCGTGCCAGTCCTGCTTGCCGCGCGGCTGGGTGACGTCGTGTGGGTCGTCCTCGGCACGGACGACCAGGGTGTGCGCCGTGTCCGGGTCGGTGCCGAGCGCCTCGGTCACGTCGAGCGTGAAGGGGGTGTGCCCGCCCTCGTGCTCGCCGATGAACTGTCCGTCCACCCAGACCCGCGCGCGGTGGTCGACGGCGCCGAAGTGCAGCAGGAGCCGGGGTGCCGCACCGCCGTACCCGGCGGCGTCGAGCTCGGCGCGGGTGATCGTCCGGGCGTACCAGACCACGGGGTGGAACCCGGGCTCGTCGATGCCCGACGCCGGTGACTCGGGCGGGAACGGCACCACGATGTCCCGCGCGTCGGGGAACCCGGTGCGCCAGGCGGGGTCGTCGCCGGTGTTCCGGAACGACCACGTCCCGTCGAGGTCGGCCCACGCACCGCGGAGCATCTGCGGTCGCGGGTACGAGCCGTCCTGGTCGGACGCGCGGGGGAGTCCCGAGGGCGGGCGGGGTGGGGACAGTGGGGCGGCGACGGTGCCGTCGAGCGAGCTCATGCGACCATGCTGGCCGTTTCGTACATCGTTGTAAAGACCGTCGGGCGCGGCGGGGGCCAGTCATCCGGGACGCGTCCCGGCACCGGCGCGTACCGTTCGCTGCATGAGCGCCGAGGCACCCGAGCACGTCGACGACCGCACGCTGGAGGGCTGGATCGCACGCCAGCGCTGGTACGCCGCGAAGGGCGGGACCCCGGCCCTGCGCACGGTCGCCGAGACCGACGGCACCCGGCTCGTGCTCGACGACGCCCCGACCGGTGCCGTGCTCTACCAGGTGCCCGTCACGGCCGGGGGTCCGCCCGGCGCCGATCCCGTCGACGCCACCACCGACACCGACTGGGTGCAGCAGCTCGCCGCGCGCATCGACGCCGACCCCGAGAGCCTCCGACCGATCGGCGAGGTCACCGCGTCCCGGGTCCTCTCCGGCGAGCAGTCCAACACCTCGGTCATCTGCGACACGGCGTCCGGCGACCAGGTCATCATCAAGGTCTTCCGCGTCCTGCACCACGGCGACAACCCCGACGTCACCACGCAGCTCGCGCTCTCCGCCGCGGGCAGCGCGCGCGTACCGACCGTCCACGGCGCCCAGCGGGCGACCTGGCCCGACCCCGGCCGTCCCGACGGCACGGCGTCCGGGCACCTCGCCTTCGCGCAGGAGTTCCTGCCCGGGCTCGAGGACGCCTGGCGCGTCGCCCTCCGCGACGCCCGGACCGGCACCCCGTGGGACGACCGGGCGGCCGCGCTCGGTGCGGCGCTCGCCGAGGTGCACCGCACGCTCGCCACCGCCCTGCCGACCGAGCCCGCCGACGAGGCCCGCCGCGAGGCCGCGGTCGCGACGATGCGGGCCCGCCTCGACGCCGCCGTCCGCGAGGCCCCGACCGTCGAGCCGCACGTCGATGCGATCCGTGCGGTGTACGACCGTGCCGCCGCCTCGCACTGGCCGGACCTGCAGCGGATCCACGGCGACCTGCACCTCGGTCAGGTGCTCGCCGCACCGGAGCCGCGCGGGTGGGTGTTCCTGGACTTCGAGGGGGAGCCGCTCCGCCCGCTCGCCGAACGGTCACTGCCCGACTCGACGCTCCGGGACGTCGCCGGGATGCTCCGGTCCTTCGACTACGTCGCGGGCGCCCTCGCGCACGACGCCGAGTTCGTCGACGCGGGCGTCTGGGCGCAGGCGGCACGGCAGGCGTTCCTCGACGGCTACCGCCGGGGCACCGGCGGCGACCTGGTCGAGCACCGCGCACTGCTCGACGCCTTCGAGCTCGACAAGGCCGTCTACGAAGTGGTCTACGAGACGCGGAACCGGCCCGACTGGGCCGGCATCCCCCTGGCCGCGGTCGCGCGACTGGCCGCGGACGCAGCCCGGTCCGACCCGGCGTGACCCGCTGACGGACGGGAGGCGCGGTGTCGGCCGGCACCGCGCCTCCCGTCCCTCCCGTGGTGACGTCGACCGTCGTCGTCAGTTGACGGGTCCGGTGTACTTCTCGCCCGGACCCTTGCCCGGTGCGTCCGGGATGCTCGACGCCTCGCGGAACGCGAGCTGCACCGACCGCAGGCCGTCGCGGAGCGGACGGGCGTGGTGGTCGCCGATCTCGGTCGCCGCGGCGGTGACGAGTCCGGCGAGGGCAGTGATGAGCTTCCGTGCCTCGTCCAGGTCGGTCTGTTCCTGCGGGTCGTCCGCCAGGCCGACCTTGACGGCGGCCGCGCTGAGCAGGTGGACGGCCACGGTGTTGATCAGCTCGACCGCGGGGACCTCGGCGATGTCGCGGGCCTCGTCGCCGGCGTCGTACCGCTCGTCGGCCTGCACGGTGTCGGCCTGCACGATGTCGTCCTGCGCGGTGTCGTTCTCGGGGGTGTCGGGCACGGTGCTCCTCTGCTAGACTCGTCGGCGGCAGATGCTGTCCGCGTGCCCCGGAACCTGTTCCGAGGCGTTCGAACGGCGTCGTAGAAGAGGAGTCTCTCCCACCCGCGGCCGTGCACCACAGGCTACCGGGTCCCAACCGCTCCGCCGGCGTCCGCGCCGGTCGGTCGTCCCGTACGGGGCGGCGTCGGGCGGCTGCCGAACGGGCTCCGATCCGTGCGTCAGATCTCCTCTCTCGTGCCGTCGTCCAGCGCAGCAGCGCCGGACGGCCACCACTTGATTGAAGGAGCTCCGCATTCCCGATCCCCGCACCAACGACCGAATCCGCGTTCCCGAGGTCCGACTCGTCGGCCCCCAGGGTGAGCAGGTCGGCGTCGTCCCGATCGCCATGGCCCTGCGTCTCGCGCAGGAAGCCGAACTGGATCTGGTCGAGGTCGCCCCGAACTCGAAGCCGCCCGTGGCCAAGATCATGGACTACGGCAAGTTCAAGTACGAGGCAGCGCAGAAGGCCAAGGAAGCGCGTCGCAACCAGGTGAACACCGATCTCAAGGAGGTCCGGTTCCGCCTGAAGATCGACACGCACGACTACGAGACCAAGCGCAAGCGCGCCGAGGGCTTCCTCCTCGGTGGCGACAAGGTGAAGGCGATGATCCTCTTCCGTGGTCGCGAGCAGTCGCGTCCGGAGCAGGGCGTCCGTCTCCTCCAGAAGTTCGCGGAGGAGATCGCCGAGTTCGGCGTCGTCGAGTCGCGTCCGACCCAGGACGGCCGCAACATGACGATGATCATCGCCCCCCTCAAGAACAAGTCCGACGTCAAGGGCGAGCAGAACGCGAAGCGTGCTGCGCAGAAGGCCGAGCGACGTGCGTCGGAGCACGCGGCGAAGGGCAAGGAGGCCGACGAGGCCACCGAGTCCGCGCCGGCGGAGACCTCCGCCGAGTAGGTCCCTCCGGACCACCGCGCGCAACGCTCCCACCGCAACGGCGCGGCCCACCCACCCACCCCACGGAAAGGCACCACGATGCCCAAGCAGAAGACCCACTCCGGGTCGAAGAAGCGCTTCAAGGTCACCGGCAGCGGCAAGATCATGAAGCAGCAGGCCGGTATGCGTCACAACCTCGAGGTCAAGAGCGCCAAGCGCAAGGCCCGCCTGAACGAGGACCAGGTCCTCGCCAAGGCCGACGCGAAGAACGTCAAGAAGCTTCTCGGCCACTGAGCCGGCGGAAACGTAAAGGAACAGATCAATGGCACGAGTAAAGAGAGCGGTCAACGCCGCCAAGAAGCGCCGCGTCATCCTCGAGCGCGCCGAGGGCTACCGCGGCCAGCGTTCGCGGCTCTACCGCAAGGCCAAGGAGCAGGTCACCCACTCCCTCGTCTACGCGTACCGGGACCGTCACGCCAAGAAGGGCGAGTTCCGTCGCCTCTGGATCCAGCGCATCAACGCTGCGTCGCGTGCGAACGGCCTCACCTACAACCGCCTCATCCAGGGTCTGAACCTGGCCGGCGTCGAGGTCGACCGTCGCATCCTCGCGGACCTCGCGGTGAACAACCCCGACACGTTCGCGGCGCTCGTCGAGACCGCCAAGAAGGCCCTGCCGGCCGACACCTCGGCCCCGAAGGCCGCGTAGTCACGCCAGCTCTCGAAGCCCCCGCTCCGTCCACGGAGCGGGGGCTTCCTGCATGCTGCGACACTTGACCCGTGAGCGATCTCCTCGAGAACCCCCGTGCCGGACGCGTGAAGGCCGTCGCGGCCCTGGCGAAGAAGGACGTCCGTGCCGACACCGGGCTCTTCCTGCTCGAGGGGCCGCAGGCCGTGCGCGAGGCGATCGAGTACCGCCCGGAGCTCCTGCGGGAGCTGTACGTCACCCCGACGGCCGCCGCCCGCTACGGGCTCGACGACGCACCGGTCGACACGTGGTTCGTGACCGAGCAGGTGCTCGACACGATGGCGGACACCGTCACCCCGCAGGGCGTCGTCGCGGTGTGCCAGCAGTTCCCGACGTCGGTGCGCGAGGTCTTCCCGGACGCCGGCGACGGCCTGGAGGCACGGGGTGCGTCCACCGCGGACGGTGCGCTGCCCGGTCTGGTCGCGATCCTCGAGCAGGTGCGGGACCCGGGGAACGCGGGCACGATCATCCGCGCCGCGGACGCCGCTGGCGCCGACGCCGTGGTGCTCACCGGTCGCTCGGTCGACCCCTACAACCCGAAGGTGGTGCGCTCCACCACGGGGTCGTTGTTCCACGTGCCGGTCTCGGTCGGGGTGACGCTCGCCGACACGGTCGCCCGCGCGAAGGCCCTCGGCTACACGGTCCTCGCCGCCGACGTGTCCGGCGACGACCTGCCGGACGTGCGGGCCGACGGCATGCTCGACGGCCCGACCGCATGGATGTTCGGCAACGAGGCCCGCGGACTGACGACGGAGGACCTCGAGCTGGTCGACCGCGCCGTGAAGGTCCCGATCTACGGCCGGGCGGAGTCGATGAACCTGGCGACGGCCGCCTCGGTCTGCCTCTACGAGTCGGCGTTCGCGCAGCGGGTGGCTTCCTCCTCCACAGCGCGCTGACCCGTCCTGCTCCTCCACCGTCCGCCCAGTGCAGGACGGCGGTATCCCGGGGGCCGGTAGGCTTGGGCCTCGTGTCAGAACACCTCGAGATCAGCGAAGCGGCCGTCGCCGACGCGGTCGACCGGGCCCTCGCCGCGGTCCGCGCGACGACGACCGTGGCCGAGCTGAAGCAGGCCCGGGCCGACCACACCGGCGAGCAGTCGGCGCTCGCGCGGATGAACGCGTCGATGCGCAGCGTGCCGAAGGAGCAGAAGGCAGCGGCCGGCAAGCTCGTCGGCCAGGCGCGCGGTCAGGTGAACGCCGCGATCGCCGAGCACGAGTCCGTCCTGGCCGAGGCCGAGGAGCGCGCCCGGCTCGAGTCCGAGCGCGTCGACGTCACCGCCCTGCCGTCACGTCGCAGTCCCGGCTCGCGCCACCCGCTGTCGCTCCTCAACGACGCGGTCGCGGACATCTTCGTCGGCATGGGGTGGGAGGTCGCGGAGGGCCCCGAGCTCGAGCACGAGTGGTTCAACTTCGACG
>CAJYIG010000207.1 GCA_913774725.1 uncultured Curtobacterium sp.
ACGACGCCGCGGCGGGCGCGATCGGGGCGGAACAGGGGCAGCTTCGCCTCGAAGTACTCCCGCATGTCGGCGTAGTCGTCGAGGTGGTCGTGCGACAGGTTCGTGAACCCGGCGACGTCGAACACGATGCCGTCCACGCGGTGCCGGCTCAGGGCCTGGGCGCTGACCTCGACGGCGACCGCGCGGACCTCGGACTCGCGCATGCGGGCCAGGAGCGCGTGCATCTCGCTGGCCTCGGGCGTGGTCAGGCGGCTCGTCACGCTGAGCGAGCCGATGTGGCGCTCGGCGGTCGAGCTGAGGCCGGTGACCAGGCCGAGCTGCTTGAGGATGCCCTCGAGGATGTACGACGTGCTGGTCTTGCCGTTCGTGCCCGTCGTCGCGAAGAGCTGCGGCAGGTCGGTCGCCTCGTCCGGGTGGGTGCGGTAGACCCACGCCGAGACGTCGCCGAGTGCGGCGCGCGGGTCCTCGACCACGAGCACCGGCAGGCCGGACGGCTCCGCGAGGGCGACACCGTCGGCGTCGGTCAGCACCGCGACGGCACCGCGCTCGGCGGCCTCGGTCGCGAACTGGGCGCCGTGGCGGTTCGCGCCGTGCACGCCGACGAAGAGGTCACCCGGCTGCACCTCGGCAGCGCTCAGCGTGACGCCGGTCGTCTCGACGGCGTCGACGGAGCCGACCACGCGCATGCCGAACGCGTTCGCGAGCTCGGCCACGCTCCTCGGGGTCGGGTGTTCGGGTCGGAGGACCGGGGGGATCCGTGCGGACAAGTGCTCCTTCTTCCTCACCACGTGGACGGGTACAGCTGCGCCTCGGCCGTGGAGGGGGCTACTCGGTACTTCTCGAGCACCTGGGACATGAGTGTGCGGAACGCCGGAGCCGCTCCGCTGGACCACTTGTTGGTCTGCGGCTTCGTGAACGTCACCGTGACAACATACTGGGGGTCCTCGGCGGGTGCCATTCCGGCCACCGAGGTGATGCGCTGACCGCCGTAGCCCTTGCTGCCCTCGGCGACCTCGGCGGTACCGGTCTTCGCCGCGATGTTGTAGCCGGAGATCGGCTTCATGCCGACCAGGGTGCCGCCGGTGACCACGCTCTGCAGCATCTTCACGGTCTGGTCGGCCGCGGCGGCGGACACGACGCGCGTGCCCTGCACGTCGGGCGCGTCGATCGTCTTCCCGTCGGCCGTCTTGCAGCCCTTCACCATGTGGAGCGGGATCCGGACACCCTGGTTCGCCAGGGTCTGGAACACGCTGGCGACCTGGATCGCGGTCGTCGAGATGCCCTGGCCGAACATCGAGTTGATGTTGGTCTGCTGGTCCCAGTTCGGGCTCGCGCCGTACTGCATGCCCGGCTGGCCGGGGTACTGGATCGCCGACTCGGGCTCGAACAGGCCGAACTTCTTCATGTAGTCGTACCGCTGCTGGGTCGACAGCCGCTCGCCGAGCTCGGTGATGCCGACGTTCGAGGAGTTCTGCAGGATGCCGGTGAGCGTCAGGTTCTCGGTCGGGTGGAGCTCGGAGTCCTGGATCTTGCCGCCCCACGGGAAGGTCCGCGAGTACGGCACGACCGCACGGTCGGTCGGGCTCGACTTGCCCTGGTCGATGAGCGCAGCGGCGATCGCGGCCTTGATGGTCGAGCCGGGCTCGTAGGTCGAGGTCAGCGCTCGGGAGCCGTACGCGCCCTTGTCCGTGGTCGCGTCGACGTCGTTCGGGTCGACGGTCGGCCAGTCCGCGACGGCGAGGAGCTCACCGGTCTTGACGTCGACGACCGTCGCGGTCGCCGACTCCGCCTGCAGCGACTGGGCTGCCGAGGCGATGGTCTGCTGCGCCATGTACTGCAGGTCGCTGTCGATGGTCGTCTCGAGCGTGCCGCCGTCCTTGGCCTGCTCCGTCGTCCGGGTGCTGCCCGGGAGCTGCACACCGTCCTCACCGCGCTCGTACGTCTCCGAGCCGTTCTTGCCCGCCAGGCACTGGTTGTAGGAGTACTCGAGGCCGGCCTGGGCCCCGTCCGTGCCCATGAACCCGGTCAGCGCACCGCCGGTCGCCCCCATCGGGTAGACGCGCGCCGACTGCTGCTCCTTGTAGACCCAGGGGATGCCGAGGGCGACGACGGCCTCGTAGTGCTTCACGTCGAGGCCCTTGACCAGGTAGGCGAAGTCGGACTTCGGGTCGGCCTGGATCGCCTTCCGCATCGCCTGCGCGTCGCCGCCGGACGCCTTGGCCAGGGCCTGCAGGGCGTCGTCGACCGAGACCTCCTTCGTGCGTTCGCCGCCGAGCTTGCCGTCGAAGCCGGCGACCAGCCGCGGCGAGGTGACGATGTTGTAGCGGTTCACGCTCTCGGCGAGCTCGGTGCCGTTGCGGTCCACGATCGCACCGCGGTTGCCGTAGATGGTGACCGGGATGCTGCGCTTCGCCTTCGAGGCCTCGTTCAGGGACGCTGCCTGGACCACCTGGATGTCGACCAGGCGGATCACGAAGACCGCGACGAGAGCGATCACGGCGATGATCACCACGCTGTAGCGCAGTCGAGGGTTGCGGATCGTCTTCGTCACGCGGTGCGGTCCTTCCCGGGTGGTGCGGCAGTCCGATCCCGCCCGCAGGTCACCGGGTGGTGGGTGCCTGGAGCGGGTTCGCGTCGGACTCTACGTCGGTGGTCGAGCCCGTCCGGCCCGACTCGCTGGCGCCTGCGCTCTTCTCAGCGTCGGTGGCCGACGAGCCACCGGTGGCGGTGCTCGTGCTGCCCGCGGTGCCGGACGCGCCGTCGGCCGTCGCGCCGCCCTCGGTCGTGCTCGTGCTGCCTGCGGCCGCGGTCCCGCCGCTGTCGACCGGGCCGGCCTTGCCGGTGCTCGGGCCCGCCGTGCCGGTGCTCGCTGCCGGGCCCGCAGCGAGCGGGACCGGGTCGAGCCGCGCGTTGGGGACCTGGTTGTCGCCGCTCGCGGTCGCCTCGTCCGGGGCCGCCGGGGTCGGCGTGCCGTAGACGTGGCCGGTCTTCGGGTCGAGGTACACCGGCGTCGAGTTCGCGATCATCCCGAGCGCCTTGGCGTTGCGTGCCAGGTTCTGCGGCGAGTCGAGCACGCGGAGCTCCTCGGACAGCGACTGCTGCGTGCGGGAGAGCTTCGTCTGCTCGGCCCCGAGGGAGTCCAGCGTGTAGGCCCCCTGGCTGAGCACCATGCTGATGCCGAGCTGCGCGAGGAGGAGCACGCCGAGCGCGACGACCCCGACCACCGCGTAGGCGACCTTCGGCCGTGCCCGACGCTGCGCCTTCGACGGGGCGACCTCGACGAGCTCGGGGCGCGCCCGGCGGGGCGACTGCGGGGCACGCGACGGTGCGTCGACGGGGTCGACGAGTGCGAGGTTCGTGCTCATGTCACTTCCGGATCCGCTCGGCCGCGCGCAGGCGCACGGGGATGGCTCGGGGGTTGGCGGCGCGTTCGGCCTCGTCGGCCAGTTCCGCGCCCTTGACGACGAGGGAGAAGGTGGGGGCGTGCTCGGGCAGCTCGACCGGCAGGCCGGCGGGGGCGCTCGAGGTGGTGCGCTCGACGAGGGCCCGCTTCACGAGGCGGTCCTCGAGCGACTGGTACGACTCGACGACGATGCGACCGCCGACGGCGATCGTGTCGAGCGCGGCCGGGATCGCCCGCTCGAGGACGGCGAGTTCGGCGTTCACCTCGATGCGGAGCGCCTGGAAGACGCGCTTCGCCGGGTGTCCCTGCCGCTGCACGGCGACGGGGGTGGCGTCGTGCAGGACCTGCACCAGGTCTCCGGACATCGTGAAGGGGCGCTCGGCGCGGCGCTCGACGACGGCGCGGGCGTAGCGCCCGGCGAGCTTCTCCTCGCCGTACCGCTGGAAGATCCGGCGCAGCTCGCCCTCGTCGTAGGTCGCGAGGACGTCCGCGGCGGTCTGCCCCTCGGTCCGGTCCATCCGCATGTCGAGCGGGGCGTCCTGGCTGTAGGCGAAGCCGCGCTCCGCACGGTCGAGCTGCAGGGAGCTGACCCCGAGGTCGAACAGCACGCCGTCGACCGCGTCGAACCCCTCGCCCTCGACCGCCCCGGCGATCCCGTCGTACACGGTGTGGACGAGCCGCACGCGGTCGCCGAAGCGCGCGAGCCGCTCCCCCGCGATGCCGAGGGCGTCGGTGTCGCGGTCGAGCCCGATGAGCGTGAGCCCCGCGAAGCGCTCGAGCAGCGCCTCGGAGTGCCCGCCCATGCCGAGGGTGGCGTCGACGACGACCTTGTCCGGTCCGTCGAGGGCGGGTTCGAACAGGTCGACGATGCGCTGGAGCATCACCGGCGTGTGCGGGAACTTCGGCTGGTCTACGGCCATGTGCAGCCCCTCGGACCCCTGGGCCACGCATCCGGATCCCCATCCATGCGACCTGACACCGGGGAAGGTGTGTCAGGGCACCACGGCTGGGAGTCCCGATCCGCGGATCAGAAGATCCCCGGGATCACCTCCTCGTCGTTGTCGGCGAAGCCTTCTTCGACCTCGGCGTAGTAGGCCTCCCACGCGGGGGTCGACCAGATCTCGGCACGGTCACCGCTGCCGATGACCGTGAGGTCCCGCTCGAGCCCCGCGTACTCACGGAGGTTCTGCGGGATCGTCACGCGGTTCTGCTTGTCCGGGGTCTCCGCGCTCGCTCCGGAGAGGAACAGGCGCATGTAGTCCCGGGTGCGCTTCGAGGTCATCGGCGCCGTGCGGATCCGCTCGTGCAGCTGCTCGAACGTGTCCGCGCTGAAGACCACGACGCAGCGCTCCTGCCCACGGGTCATCACGAGCCCGCCG
>CAJYIG010000208.1 GCA_913774725.1 uncultured Curtobacterium sp.
TCCATGAACGCCCTGCTCGTCATCCTGGCCGTGATCGCGGTCATCCTGCTGTTCGTCGGTGGCTTCACCGCGAGCCTGAAGTTCCTGCTGTGGGTCGGCATCGTGCTGCTCGTCATCGCGGTGATCATGTGGCTCCTGCGGACGCTCACCGGGCGCCGCAGCTGACCGACTGCACTGGTTCTCGTCTGGAGGCCCTCACCCGCTAGCCTTGCGGGTGAGGGCCTCTAGCTCAGTTGGTAGAGCACCGGACTTTTAATCCGAGGGTCGTGGGTTCGAGCCCCACGGGGCCCACCACCTTCCCGAACCCCGCCTTTTCATCCGAGGGTCGTGGGTTCGAGCCCCACGGGGCCCACCTCATCTCTCCCATCGGACATCTGCCGGGGTACAACCCGGACACAGGATGTTCATGGTGCGTCTTGTGCACAGTCCAGTCCCCGCTCAGCGGTTTGCCTGCACGACGCCGATAGTGTCGTTCCCGGTCCTGATCCACGGACCGAACAGCACCGCAGCACCAGAGAACGAACGGGGTACACCGTGACCGAGCCCATCGACGCCACGCAGACCAGCACCACCGGTGACGCGCGCCGCATCGTCGAGCTCGCAGCAGCGACGAACACCACCATGAGCAACAAGCTCCTCCTCGACACCCTGCGCCGCAACGCGCAGGTCACGACCCGGCACATCCGCACCGACTTCGTCGAGGTCGCCACCGCCACCGCCGTCCTCGGGTACGTGTGTCGGCAGGGCAGCGAGTACACCGCGCTCCGCGGCGACGACCCGGCCTGGGCGCAGGAGATCGGCCGCTACGGCACCGAGTCGCTCGCGGTCGAGGCACTGCGCATGCGTCGCGCCTGACGCACACGAGCACCGACGACGAACGCCGCCCCACGTGGGGCGGCCTTCGTCGTGTGTGGCGGCTGTCGGGCACGCCGACCGCACGCTCGGAGGTCCTCAGCGCGCCGTTGCGGTCGCACGACATGCCGCCCGCGATCGTTCCGGTCGCACGACGTGCCGCTGGCCATGAACCTGAGCGGCATGTCTCGCGACCAGGCCCCCGCACGTACGCGAGGAGCGCCGGCCAGGCGATCCCGCCGCCCGCGCTCAGGACCAGACGCGGCGGATGCCCCAGGTACCGGTCCAGGTCTCGTCGGGCTCGAGCCAGCGCAGGCCTTCGCCCGAGTTCAGGGCGTTCGCGGGCGCCGTCATCGGCTCCACCGCCACGGCCAGTCCGGTGCCGTCGCCACGAGGGAACTCCCGGGAGGTGAAGACCTGCACGTACGGGAACGACTCGTCCTGCCACAGCTCGACGCCGTCGCCCTCCGGGCCGTGCAGCGTCGTGCGGCGGACACCGTGCTCGTCGGGCGCGATGTCCCGGTACGCGGTGTCGAGGTCGGCATCCCCGGCGCGCTGCCCGGAGCGCAGGTCGTACGGGGTGCCCTCGACCGACACCGTGCCGTCCGGGACCTTGTGCTCGTCGACGGTGAAGGCCGTAGCTGCGTCGAGCGTGACGACGAGGTCCTCGGCCGGGGTGTCGCCCGCACGCAGGTACGGGTGCGCCCCGACGGCGAAGGGAGCCCGGACGCCGGAGCGGTTCGTGATCGTGTGGGTCACCCGCACGCCGTCGTCGACGAGCTCGTGGTGCACGCGGGTCTCGAGGGTGAAGGGCCAGCCGTGCTGCGGGTGGATCGTCGCCTGTTGCTCGATCGACGACTCGGTCTGGGCCACCACGCGGTACGGCGAGAACCGCAGCAGCCCGTGCGAGGCGTTGCCGTACTTCGGCTCGGAGACGTCCAGCTGCTGCCGCTTCCCGTCGAGCTCCCAGACGGCGCCGGCGACACGGTTCGGCCACGGCACGAGCACGATGCCGTCGGCACCCGGCGGCAGCGAGGTCACGGGGAACGGCTCGGTCAGGTCGAACCCGGCGACGCGGAGCTCCCGGATGCCCGCGGCGACCTCGGTGACGACGGCCTCGACGACCCCGTCCGGCCCGGCGTGGCGGAGGTGGTACTGCGCTCCGGTGGGTGCTGCTGCGGTCATGCGTGCGACTTCCTTCCGTCTGGTGCTGCGCCGCCGTCCTCGTCCGCCACGACGACCCGGACCCCGGCCGCCCGGATCGGGGCGACGGCGTCCGTGGAGACCTCGGCGGTGACGACGACGTCGATGTCCTCGAGCGGGCGGACGACACCGAGGTGGGCCCGGCCGAACTTCGAGCCGTCCGCCACCACGACGGTACGCCGGGCGGCGTCGGCGAGCATCCGCTTCGCCTCGGTCTCGGGCAGGTTCACGTTCGTCAGGCCGTGCTCCACGTCGAGTCCGGTGCCGCCGAGGAACACCACGTCCGCGGCGATCATCGGCAGGACCGCGCCGAGGAAGGGCGCGACCAGCGAGTGCTGCAGCGGACGGAGGGTCCCACCGGTGACGACCACGGTGAACCGCGGGACCGCCGGTTCGAGCGTGAGCGCCGTCGTCAGCGAGTTCGTGACGACGGTCAGGTCGGTCAGGTCCTCCCGCGCGACGAGCGCCGACGCCACCGCAGCCGGCGTGGTGCCGACGTCGAGCACGACGCACTCACCGGACCGGACCATCGCGGCCGCAGCACGGCCGATGGCGGCCTTGGCCACCTGGTGCTCGACGGCGGTCTCCTCGAAGGGGCGCTCGGGGGAACCGGCCCCGCGGCGGACCGCACCGCCGCGCACCCGCCTGATGCGGGCCTCCTGGTCGAGCAGGGCGAGGTCCTGGCGGACGGTGACCTCGCTGGTCCCCAGCGCCGCTGCCAGGGAGGCGGTCCGGACCAGGCCGGGGGCACCCTCGACGATGGAGACGATGCGGTCCTGCCGCAGCGGCGCGGGCAGCGACCCGTCGAGGAAGGAGAGGTCGTCGTGCACCGGACGAGTTTCGCGTACTTACGGATGCTTTCGCAATGCTTCGCGCGGCGGGTAGGCTGTCCCGGTGATCACCAAGCGCGTGACGACGCTCGCCGACGGCCGCGAGCTCATCTACTTCGACGACCCCGACACCCAGCTGCCCGCCGAGCGCAGCATCGACCAGCGTGTCCTCGACCCCCGGCCCGAGACGGCCCGGATGCGACAGGACGTCCTGACCGGCGAGTGGGTGTCCATCGCCTCGAGCCGGCAGAACCGCGTGTTCCTGCCGCCCGCCGACCAGGACCCGCTCGCGCCGCAGACCGCCGCGAACCCGTCCGAGATCCCCAGCCGGTACGACGTCGCCGTGTTCGAGAACCGCTCCCCGTCGTTCGGCCCCCTGCTCGAGGCGGACGACGCACCGGAGTCGCTCGCGTCGCTGTCCGACGTCGGACTGAACCGTCAGCTCCGGAGCGTCGGCCGCTGCGAGGTCGTGTGCTTCTCCCCCGAGACGAGTGGCTCGTTCGCCTCGATCAGCGAGTCGCGCGCCCGCACCGTGGTCGAGGCCTGGGCGGACCGCACCGCCGCGCTGTCCGCGATGCCCGGCATCCAGCAGGTCTTCCCGTTCGAGAACCGCGGCGAGGCGATCGGCGTCACCCTGCACCACCCGCACGGGCAGATCTACTCGTACCCGTACGTCACGCCGCGCACGCAGCGACTGCTCGCGTCGATCGAGCGCTTCGGTCCGGACCTGTTCGAGCAGCACCTCGCGAACGAGCGGGCCTCGGAGCGCGTCGTGCTGCAGGGCGAGCACTTCACCGCGTTCGTGCCGTTCGCCGCGCGCTGGCCCATCGAGATCCACATGCTGCCGCACCGGCACGTCCCCGACTTCGCCGCGCTCACCGACGCCGAGAAGGACGAGCTCGCGCACATGCACCTGCGACTCACCCGCGGGCTCGACGCGCTCTACGACACCCCGACGCCGTACATCGCCGCCTGGCACCAGGCGCCGGTGCACACCGCGCGGGACACCGTGCGGCTGATGCTGCAGATCACGTCGCCGCGCCGCGCGGCCGACAAGCTCAAGTTCCTGGCCGGCAGTGAGGCCGCCATGGGCGCCTGGATCGGGGACCTCGTGCCCGAGAAGGCGGCCGAGTTCATCCGAGGAGGGATCGAACGCGCATGACGTTCCAGCAGGTCTACGGGTACGAGCCGGCGGTGCGGTACTCCGCTCCCGGTCGCGTCAACCTGATCGGTGAGCACACCGACTACAACGACGGGTACGTGCTGCCCTTCGCGATCGACCGACGCACGGTGGCCTCGATCGGGCAGCGGGACGACCGGCTGATCCGGGTCGCCTCGGCGTTCGAGCCGGACGCGGTGCACGAGCTCTCGCTCGACGACCTGTCGCCCGAGAACATGCAGGGCTGGTCGGCCTACGTCTTCGGCATCGCCTGGGCACTGCGCGAGCAGGCGGGCGCGGACCTGTCGGGCAAGACCGGGTTCGACGTCTTCATCGACTCTGACGTGCCGGTGGGTGCGGGCCTGTCGTCGAGCGCCGCGATTGAGTGCGGTGTCGCGCTGGCCTTCACCGACCTGTGGGGACTCGACCTGTCGCGCAAGCAGTTGGCGCGTGTCGGGCAGTACTCCGAGAACCACGCCGTCGGCGCACCGACCGGCATCATGGATCAGTCCGCCTCGCTGCTCGGTGAGCAGGACGCGGTCGTGTTCCTCGACTGTCGGACGCTCGACACCGCCGTGGTCGACCTGGCACTCGAGGCGAACGGCCTCGAGGTCCTGGTCATCGACACCCGTGTCGAGCACGCGCACGCCACCGGCGGGTACAAGGCGCGACGGGAGTCCTGCGAGCGCGGTGCCGCGGCGATGGGTGTCCCGGCGCTCCGCGACGTCGCGGTCGAGGACCTGCCCCGCGCCGAGGAACTCCTCGACGACGAGACCTTCCGCCGCGTGCGGCACATCGTCACCGAGGACCAGCGCGTCCTCGACACGGTCCGCACGCTCCGCGAGCAGGGTCCGCGAGCGATCGGCGAGCTGCTCGTCGCCTCGCACGCGTCGATGCGCGACGACTTCGAGATCTCGGTGCCGGAGCTCGACCTGGCGGTCGAGACGGCGATGGCGAACGGCGCCGTCGGTGCGCGCATGACGGGTGGCGGATTCGGCGGTGCGGCGATCGCACTGGTCGACCGGGAGGCCCGTGGCACGATCACGGAAGCCGTCACCTCCGCCTTCGCCGCGGCCGGGTACCGCGAGCCCACCGTGTTCACGGTGCACGCCGCGCAGGGCGCCCGGCGCGACTGACGCGCGGCGCGCGCCGCGCGGCGCGCGGCGCGCGGCGCACGCGGTGCGTCGAACCACGTTTGCGACATCGAACCAGCACGCGCGGCTGGTTCGATGTCGGGCCCGTGGTTCGACGGCCGCGGGCGAACGACCCGGCAGGCCGGCGCCCGAGCGGCCGGTCAGCCCGGGCCGGTCAGCTCAGGTAGTCGGCGTACCGCGTCGTCTCGACGACGTTCCCGAGGACGAACGGGTGCGGCTGACCGTGCTCGACGGCCCACTGCACCCACGCCATCTGCACGGGCATCAGCAGCCAGACCGCCACGGTGACGCCGAGCACGCCCGCGAGTGTCAGCCCCATCACGGTGTGCTCGTCGAACCGGATCGCGCCCAGGCGGGCGACCGGGACGAGGAACCCGCCGACGGCGACCGCCACGGTCAGGAGTGTCGTCCCGAGGGCCGGCGACGACCGGAAGTCGAACTCCTGGCCGGCGTGGAAGAACGTCGTGCTCCAGGTCGATCCGGGCTGCTGGAAGAGGATGCAGAGCGCCACGACGACGATCAGCCAGCGAGCGTCCTCCGTGAACTGCGACGGCTCCGGCCGCGGCCGCAGCACCGGTTCGGTCAGTTGTCGTTCGTCCCCCATGCGGCGACCGTAGCACCGCGGGAGGCGCGTGGCGGGGGTGATCCGCGCCTCCAGGCCGGGGAGCCGCGGACCACGACGCGAGTGCGACAGACCACCGCGAACCCTCCACGGTGATCTGTCGCCTTCGTGGAACGGACCGGACCGGCGCGACCGCGCGACCAGCGCGCCGCGCTAGCGCAGGTGGCGCTCGGCGGCCTCGACGACGTTCTTCATGAGCATCGCGCGGGTCATCGGCCCGACGCCGCCCGGGGTCGGCGACAGGAACCCGGCGACCGACGCCACCGAGGGGTCGACGTCACCGCGGAGCTTCGCCTTCCCGGTGGTCTCATCGACGATCCTGCTGATGCCCACGTCGATGACGGCCGCACCGGGCTTGACCCAGTCCGGCTGCACGAGCCCGGCGACACCGGCGGCCGCGACGATGATGTCCGCGCGACGGCACTCGGCGGCGACGTCCTCGGTCAGGGAGTGCGTCAACGTCGCGGTGGCCTCGAGCCGGGTCAGGAGCAGCCCGAGCGGACGACCGACCGTCAGGCCCTGCCCGATGATCGTGACGTGCTGCCCGCGGATCGGGACGTCGTAGGCCTCGAGCATCGCGACGATGCCGCGCGGGGTGCACGGCAGCGGCGCGTCGATCGTTCCGGCTCCGCCGGGGACCGCGAGCACGAGCTCGCCGAGGTTCGTCGGGTGCAGGCCGTCGGCGTCCTTCGCCGGGTTCATCAGCTCGAGCATCGGGATCGGGTCGATGCCCTGCGGCAGCGGGAGCTGCACGATGAACGCCGTGACCCGAGGGTCGTCGTTCATCTGCAGGATCGCCGAGCGGATGTCGGCCGCACTCGCGGTCTCCGGCAGGTCGATGCGGACCGAGTCGAGCCCGATCTGCGCCGAGTCCTTGTGCTTGCCGGCGACGTACGACACCGAACCCGGGTTCTGGCCGACCATGATCGTGCCGAGCCCGGGCCGGAACCCGTGGTCGTGCAACCGGTCGATGCGGACCTTCAGGTCGTCGAGCGTGCGCGCGGCGAGGGCGGTGCCGTCGATGCGGACGGCACTGCCCTCACCCGCCCAACGCTCACGAGGGAGCGCGGCGCTCACGCGTACAGCGGGAACGCGTCGGTCAGGGCCTTCACCCGGGCCGAGAGCGCTGCGATGTCCGGGTTCGGCATGAGGGTCAGCGCGATGATGTCCGCCACCTCGGTGAACTCGGCGTCGCCGAAGCCGCGGGTCGCCAGCGCCGGGGTGCCGATGCGGACACCCGAGGTGACCATCGGCGGGCGCGGGTCGAACGGCACGGAGTTGCGGTTCACGGTGATGCCGACCTCGTGCAGCAGGTCCTCTGCCTGCTTGCCGTCGACCTCGGACTCGCGCAGGTCGACGAGCACCAGGTGCACGTCGGTACCGCCGGTGAGGACGTCGATGCCCGCGGCCCGCGCGTCGGCCTGCGTGAGCCGGTCCGCCAGCAGACGAGCGCCGCGGAGCGTGCGCTCCTGGCGGTCCTTGAACTCCGGCTGGCCCGCGAGCAGGAACGCGGTGGCCTTGGCGGCGATCACGTGCATGAGCGGACCGCCCTGCTGGCCCGGGAACACCGCGGAGTTCAGCTTCTTGAAGAGCGACTCCTCGTTGGACAGGATGATGCCCGAGCGCGGACCGGCGAGCGTCTTGTGCACGGTCGAGGACACGACGTGCGCGTGGGGCAGCGGCGACGGGTGCAGGCCCGCGGCGACGAGACCGGCGAAGTGCGCCATGTCCACCCAGAGCGTCGCGCCGACCTCGTCCGCGATCGCACGGAACTTCGCGAAGTCGAGCTGGCGCGGGTAGGCCGACCAGCCGGCGATGAGGACCTTCGGCTGGTGCTCGATCGCCTTCGCGCGGATGTCGTCGTAGTCGACCTCGAAGGTCTCCGGGTCGACGCCGTACGACACGGCGTTGTAGATGCGGCCGGAGAAGTTGAGCTTCATGCCGTGCGTCAGGTGACCGCCGTGGGCGAGCTCGAGGCCGAGGATGGTGTCCCCGGCGGAGGCGATGGCGTGCAGGACCGCGGCGTTCGCGCTGGCGCCGGAGTGCGGCTGCACGTTGGCGTACGCGGCACCGAACAGGGCCTTCGCCCGGTCGATGGCGAGCTGCTCGGCGACGTCGACGTACTCGCAGCCGCCGTAGTAGCGCTTGCCCGGGTACCCCTCGGCGTACTTGTTCGTCAGGACGGAGCCCTGCGACTCGAGGACGGCACGCGGGACGAAGTTCTCGGACGCGATCATCTCGAGGGTGTCGCGCTGGCGTCCGAGCTCGTTCTGCAGCACGGCGGCGATCTCGGGGTCGACCTCGGCGAGCGGGGCGTTGAAGGTGGACTGCGCGGTGGCAGGCGTCAGATCGGTGATGGACACGGGACTCCTCGTTGTCTGATCGCCGCGCGGACGCGACGAGGTGGACGGGTGGGCGCGGCCCAGGCGTACGGCCGCGCTCCGTGTCAGGTGTCGCTCCCCGATGGTGACCCATCCAACGCCAGTCGCGACCCCTCGATCGTACCGAGCGGGCACGTTCGTGTCACCCTTGGGGACATGCACCCGAGCATCCCCGTCGACGCATGACCGCCGTCGCATGACCCTGATCAGCCCCGACGTCGAGGAGCGCACCGACCTCGCCGCCCGGTTCGACGTCCCGTGGGTCACCGTGGTCTGGGACGACCCGGTGAACCTGATGTCGTACGTCACCTACGTCTTCCAGAGCTACTTCGGCTTCTCGCACGCCCGCGCCGAGCGGCTCATGCGCCAGGTGCACGACGACGGCCGGGCGATCGTCGCGACCGGTGCCCGCGAGGCGATGGAGCGCCACGTCGAGGCAATGCACGGCTACGGCCTGCAGGCCACGGTCGACCGCGCCGCGGGACCGGACGCGTGATCCCCTTCACCCGGCAGCAGGACGGGGTGCACCTCGCGATGTCCGAGGGCGAGCGCGCGGTCCTCGCCTCGCTCACGGAGCAGCTGCAGCAGGTGCTCGCCGGTGACCTGACCGCCGACCCCGTCGCGGCGCGGATGTTCCCGGACGCCTACCCCTCGGACACCGAGGCGAGCGACGAGTTCCGCCGCTGGACGCAGGCGGACCTGCTGACGCAGAAGACCGCGAACGCCGACGTCGTGCACGACTGGCTGACCGGCACGCGGGACGGCGCACTGACCGCCCACGACGAGCAGGCGTGGCTGCGGTGCCTCACCGACCTCCGGCTGACGATCGCGGAGCGGCTCGGCATCACGGACGCCGCATCCGAGGAGGCCTCGTACACCGGGGACGCCGGCCTCGGCCTCCGCGACGTCTACGACTGGATCGGGTACGTGCAGGAACACCTGGTCACGACCCTCACCACCGCGGGCTGACGTCAGGGCCGGGAGGCACGGCGCACGTCCGCCGCGTCAGCCCCGGCCCGTCAGCTGCTCGCGGTTCCCGCGTGCCCACTCCGCCAGCGACCGCGGCGGCCGTCCGGTGATACGGGCCACGTCGTCGCTCATGACGTCGACACCGTCGAGTCCACGACGGAGCACCCGTCCGAACTGCTGCCGGAGCCCTTCCGCCTGCCACGCCGGGACACCGCCGGCGCGGACGACGGCTCGGTAGACGCGGCTCGGCAGGTGCACGGGGCGCACGCGGCGTCCGAGTCCCGACGAGAGGCCGGCCGCGATCCCTCCGGCGTCGAGTGCGTCCGGACCGGTGAGCACGGGCTCGGTGCCGTCGTGCCCGTCCTCGGTCAGCACCGCGGCTGCGGTCCGCGCGATGTCGGCGGTGTCGATCCAGCCCGCTCGGCCACGACCGGTGGTGTGCGGGAACCACCCGCGGCGGATCGCCGGCGCCGAGGGCAGCAGGTTCGTCATGAACGCCGACGGGTGCAGGATCGTCCACGCGAGCCCGCTCTCCCGCAGGATCCGGTCGGTCCGCCAGGCCGCCGCGGCCCACGGCATGGGCGAGTGCTCGGCCGCGTCCCCGCCGGACAGGTGCACCACCCGTGGCACACCGGCTCGCTGCGCGGCGCGGACCCCGGTCTCGCCCTGCTCCGCCTGCCGCTTGCTGACCGGCGTGACGAGGAAGAGGCGGTCGACGCCGTCGAGGGCACGGGTCAGGGCATCGAGGTCGTCGAGGTCCGCGAGCCGCGCGTCGATCCCCCGCGCCCGGAGCCGCTCGGCCTGGTCGTGACGACGGACGACGGCGCGCACCGGTGCCCCGGAGTCGCGCAGCAGTTCGAGCGTCTTCCCACCGACGTCCCCGGTGACGCCCGTGATCGCGATCGTGTCGGTCATGGTGACCCCTCCTTCGGTATCAGTTTCCTGTTACTCGAAACTACGCCGGTAGGATCGGGCCGTGCCCAGCGACTTCTCGGTGAGCGGCGACGACGTCGATTCCGTCGCCGCGTGGACGGTGATCCGCGCCGCGCGGGAGCTCGCCCGACGGCTCGCCGAGGAGCTCGAACCCCTCGACCTGAGCCCGGTCGAGTTCGGCGCACTGGTGCAGCTCGCCGCCGGCGGCGAGCACAACCAGGCCGAGCTCGCCCGCGCCGTGGGCGTCCGACCGCAGAGCATGGCCGCACTGGTGGGCGGGCTCGAGACGCGGGGACTCGTCGAGCGGGGCGCCGCGCCGGGTCGGGGACGGGCCTCCCGGCTGCACCTGACCCGTGACGGTCGGGAGCTGCTGGCGGACGCCTGGCCCCGCGTGCGGGCGAGCAACGCCTGGTTCGGGGACGACGTGGACGGACTCGTGGCGGCCCTGCGACCGTTCACGACGGACGGCACCATCGGTGCCGCCGCGGACGGCGTCGTCTGATCAGAAGGCAACCTTGCAAGTTGCCCTGCCGAGTCGTATCGTTCCGGTGTGGAACCGATCGAGACGCTCGCGGACGACCTGCTGACCCTGCACGGTCGCATCCGCCGCACGGTCCTCGCCGGGAAGACCGACGAGGTGACGGCGTCCCAGACCGCCGCGCTCGGTCGACTCCTACGCCACGGGGAGAGCACCGTCGCCGACCTCGCGCGCGCCGAGGGTGTCCGCCCGCAGTCGATGGGCGCGACCGTGCAAGCGCTCGTCGACCTCGGGCTCGTCGAACGCCGTCCGGACCCGGCGGACGGTCGTCGCACGCTCGTCCGCGCCACGGAGACCGGCTCGCGCGCCCGCGCCGACGCGTGGACCAACCGGTCCCGTGTGCTCACGGACCGCCTGGCGGCCCTGCCCGAGGACGACCGCACCACGGTCGCCCGTGCCCTCGCCATCCTCCTGCCGCTCACCGACGACTGACCCGGAAGAAGCCCACCACGTCCACGTCGACCTCCCCCGTCCCGACCACCGCCGACACCGCCACCACCGGCGGGAGCGGCTTCGGCCCGAAGCTCCTCGTCCCCGTCCTGGTCGGGCCGCTGCTCAACCCGATCAACACGACGATGGTGTCCGTCGCCCTCGCGCCGATCTCCCGCGACCTCGGCATCGGGGCGTCGCAGGCGATCTGGCTCGTCGCTGCGCTCTACCTGGCGAGCGCGGTCGCACAGCCGACGATGGGCAAGCTCGCCGACCGGTTCGGCCCGAAGAAGGTCTTCCTCACCGGACTGGTGATCGTCGGCGTCGCGGGCGTCGTGCCCGAGGTGCTGACCGGCTTCGGCGGTGCGGTCACCGCGCGGGTGCTCATCGGGATCGGGACGTCGTCGGCGTACCCGGCGGCCCTGACCACGCTGCGGCAGCACTCCGCCCGGATCGGCAAGCCGACCCCACCGCTCGTGCTCGGTGCCCTGTCGATCACCTCGCTCGTGTCCGCTGCAGCCGGACCACCCCTCGGCGGGGCGCTCATCGCGGCGTTCGGCTGGCACGCGATCTTCCTGGTGAACGTCCCGCTCGCCGTGTTCGGCATCGTCGTCGCCGCGATGTGGCTGCCGTCCGACCGGCTCCGACCCCGGGATGCCGAGCAGCTGCCGGTCCGCACGGCCCTGGACCCGCTCGGCATGCTGCTGATGACCGGCACGGTGTCGGCGCTGCTGGTGTTCCTGCTCGACCTCGGCGCCGGACTCTGGTGGCTGCTCGCGGTCGCGGTCGCGCTGCTCGTGGCGCTCGTGCTGTGGGAGCTGCGCGCGACGAAGCCGTTCGTCGACGTCAGGCTGCTCGTCCGGAACGGTGCACTGTCCCGCACCTACGCCCGACTGTTCCTGACCTACCTGCTCGCGTACACGATGACCTACGGGTTCTCGCAGTGGGTGCAGGACGTCGCGGGCTACCCGAGCGACGTCGCCGGGTACCTGCAGCTGCCCGCCGCCGTCGTGGCCGGGGTGGTGTCGTTCGTCGTCGCGCGGCGGACCGCTGTCCGTCGACCGCTCGTGGTCGCTGCGCTCGTCCCCCTGGTCGGGGCCGGGCTCCTGCTCCTCCTGCACGCCGGGTCGCCGCTGGTGCTCCTGCTCGTCGTGCCGGCGCTGTTCGGCGTCCCGCAGGCCCTGGCATCCGTGTCGAACCAGGCGGCGCTCTACAAGGTGGTGCCCTCGGAGTACATCGGCACCGCGGCCGGACTCTCGCGCACGAGCATCTACATCGGCGCGATCGCGGCGTCGTCGCTCATCGGTGGGGTGTTCGGGCAGGCCCCGACCACGCCGGACCTGCACGTGCTCGCGTTGGTGATGCTCGGCGTCGGCGTCCTGCTCGCCGTCCTGACGCTCGCGGACCGGGCGCTGGCGCGGGCGGACGCGCGCTGACGCGAGCCGACGAGCACTCACCGACCGGCCTGCCCGCGTGGGGCGCACGCCGGACGCACCACGGGCCTCCCGGCCGGGGCGCCCCGGTACCCTGATCTCCGTGACCGACCCGAACCCCACGCACTGGACCCTCACGCTCGTCTGCGACGACCAGCCCGGGATCGTGCACGCCGTCTCCGGGGCAGTCGTCGCCGCGAGCGGGAACATCATCGAGTCGCAGCAGTTCTCGAGCGCCGACACGAACACGTTCTTCA
>CAJYIG010000209.1 GCA_913774725.1 uncultured Curtobacterium sp.
AAGCGTCGCGGGGGAGCGACGGTCTTCCTGGTCATCGGCATCATCGGCGTCTCGCTGTTCTACGGCGACTCCGTGATCACGCCGGCCGTGTCCGTCCTCTCCGCGGTCGAGGGGCTGTCGACCGCGGCACCGTCGCTCGACCACCTCATCGTGCCGATCGCGGCGGTCATCCTGGTGCTGCTGTTCCTGGTGCAGCGGTTCGGCACCGGCAAGGTCGGCAACCTGTTCGGGCCGGTGATGCTGCTCTGGTTCGTCGTCATCGCGGTCGCCGGCGTGCCGCACATCGTGGCGCACCCCGGTGTCCTGCAGGGGCTGTCGCCGACGTGGGCGATCGCCTTCCTCGTCGCCCACCCGTACATCACCTTCGTGGCGATGGGCGCTGTCGTGCTCGTCATCACCGGGGCCGAGGCGCTGTACGCGGACATGGGCCACTTCGGTCGGCCGGCGATCCTGCGCGCCTGGTTCTTCGTCGTGTTCCCGGCGCTCGTGCTCAACTACCTGGGGCAGGCGTCGCTCGTGCTCGAGGACCCCTCGGCGGCGAAGGACCCGTTCTTCCTGCTCTTCCCCGATGCCCTGCAGATCCCGGTCGTGGTGCTCGCGACGATGGCCACGGTGATCGCGAGCCAGGCCGTCATCTCCGGTGCCTTCTCGCTCACGCGCCAGGCGATCCAGCTCGGGTTGCTGCCACCGCTCACGATCCGGCAGACCTCGCGTGAAGAGGGCGGCCAGATCTACCTGCCGGCGGTCAACCTGCTGCTCTTCATCGGTGTGCTGGCGATCATGCTCGCCTTCCGGTCGTCGGCGAGCCTGGCGACGGCGTACGGGGTGTCGGTCACCGGCGCGCTGGTCGTGGACACGCTGCTGCTGCTCCTGGTCGTCAAGCCGCTCTGGCACTGGGCGACGTGGAAGCTCGTGCTGGCCGCCGTCGTCTTCGGCGGTCTCGAGCTGACCTTCCTCGCCGGCAACCTGTCGAAGATCGTGCACGGCGGTTGGGTCCCGCTGCTCATCGCCCTCGCGGTGATCACGCTGATGACCACGTGGCGCCGTGGACGGCAGCTCGTGCAGGAGGAACGCAAGGAACGCGAGGGGTCGCTCGCCGACTTCATCGAGCGCATCAACACGAAGCACATCCCGCGGGTCGAGGGGATCGCGATCTTCCCGCACCCGAACAAGGAGACGACCCCGCTGGCCCTCCGGGCGAACGTCGAGCACAACCACGTGGTGCACCGGACCGTGCTCATCGTCTCGGTGCTCACCGCGAACGTGCCGCACGTGCCGCACGCGAAGGCGTTCTTCCGTGACGACCTCGGCTACGAGGACGACGGCATCGACCACATCACCGTGAAGTTCGGGTTCTCCGACGACCAGGACCTGCCGCGCGCCCTCCATGCCGCCTGTCTGGCCGAGGTGCTCGACATCGACCCGGACGAGATCGCGAAGGCGTCGTACTTCATCTCGCGCGGCGCCCTCCGGCCGCAGCCGGGCAACCGGGGCATGGCGCGGTGGCGCAAGAAGCTCTTCGTCGGCCTGGCGCACAACGCAGCCGATCCCGCGGCCCGGTTCGGCCTGCCGGCCCAGCGCACCGTGAC
This sequence comes from uncultured Curtobacterium sp., assembly GCA_913774725.1. Taxonomy (GTDB): domain Bacteria; phylum Actinomycetota; class Actinomycetes; order Actinomycetales; family Microbacteriaceae; genus Curtobacterium; species Curtobacterium subtropicum. Next base: position 1,590 of record CAJYIG010000209.1, read on the forward strand.
GATGGGCAGCGACGTCGAGCTCTGACCGCGGTCGCGCCCAGGGCCGTCGAGCTCCGAGCGCCATCGGCGCTGCACACCGTCCAGGTGGACGGCGTAGCGTCCGACGGGTCGTTCCGCCAACCGGGCTCCTGCGGCACCGAGCGGAAGCCGCCCCTCATGGCACACCGGAACGACCTCACCTGGCACCAGGACCGCGATGACTCCTGGTCGGCCTGGGCGGACGGTCGCCCGATCGCGCGGATCACGCACGACCGACAGTACGAACTCGTCTCGCAGGACGGCACGGTCCGCGGCTCCCACAGCGCACTGGGCAGTGCTCAGGCGCAGCTCGAGGCCTGGTACCTCTGGACGACGACCACCGACCCGGACGCCTGAGTCCGCCGGCGCCTGAGTCCGCCGGCGTCGCGGGACCGACGCGCGTCGGTCCACGATCAGTGGGTGCGACCGCGCAGCCGGCCGATGCCGAGGACGACGCCGACCACGACCATGCCGAGCACGAGCCCGAACACTGCCGACACGGCGGTGTCGACGATCCACGTGACGACCGGACCCGCGGCCTCGACCGCGTGCTCGATCGCCTGCAGCAGATGCTCCGGTCCGGCCCAGAGCGTCTCCGCCAGGTTCGCGATCACCAGGTGCCCACCGACCCAGAGCATCGCGACCGTCCCCACGATGCTGATGACGCGGAAGACCGTCGGCATCGCGCGCACGATCCGCGCTCCCGCTCGACGGGTCCGTCGCGAGTCGTTCTTCATCATCTGCAGACCGATGTCGTCGACCTTCACCAGCAGTGCGACGGCGCCGTAGACCAGGGCCGTCATCCCGAGCCCGATGAGTGCGAGGGCGCCGACCTTCGGCCAGAAGGCGAGCCCGGTGTCCAGGCTCGACAGGGCGATGAGCATGATCTCGGTGCTCAGGATGAGGTCGGTGCGGACCGCGCCGAAGACGAGCTTGGGCTCCGTGGTGGGCTGCGCGTCGCCCGCGGTCTCGTGGTGCACGCCGAACCACTCGGTGACCTTCTCGGCCCCTTCGAAGCAGAGGTACGTCCCACCGATGACGAGCAGCCACGGGAGCACCCACGGGGCGAACGCCGACAGCAGCAGCGCCAGCGGGATGATGATGACGAACTTGTTGAACAGGCTGCCGAGCGCGATGCGTCCGACGACCGGGAGCTCGCGGGCCGGTTGCAGCCCCTGGACGTACTGCGGTGTGACCGCCGCGTCGTCGATCACGACCCCCGCGGTCTTCGCGCTGGCCTTGAGGGCCGCGGAGAGGATGTCGTCCACCACGGCGAGCAACCCGACTGACATGCCGCTCACCCTACTGGAGCGGTCCCCGGCGGCCGGACCGGTCAGGGGCAGACCGTTCTGCCCGTGTGATCGGGGGACATCACCGCTGGTTCCCTGACAGCGCGGGGTGGGTTCACTGACGGCAGCCCTTCCCGAGCCGACACAGCTGGGCACACCGAGCACCACAACGACGGTGCATCGACGCCACCCACGTCGTCGCCCCCAGGCAGGAGCGCCCCATGCAGTCCTCGATCGTCGCGGCCCTCACCGTCGCCGTCCTCGCCGCCGGCGCGGTCGCCGGCGTCTCGACCCCCGACCCCGCGTCCGCCGCCGACAAGTCGAGCGGCACGACCCTCGCGCCGTCGGGCAACGTCGTGTCGAACGGACGGACGTGGAAGCAGACCGCCGTGCAGGACTTCTTCCGGTCCGCGCCCGCCGGTACCTTCCGCATGAAGTACCCGCGCATCGGCCTGTACGACGGGTTCTCCGACACGAGCGGGCAGGGTCGTTACACGCCGTCGAAGGTGTTGAGCGTGCACGGCGGCGTGCTCGACTTCTGGCTCCGGTCCGACCGCGGGCAGCCGCTCTCGGCGGCGGTGATGCCCGACGGGTACGCACCGCACCGTACGGGCCGGGTGTCGATCCGCTACAAGACCACGACGACCCCGGGCTACAAGTTCAGCGTGATCCTCTGGCCGTCGAGTGACGACTGGAACCAGGGGGAGATCGACTGGCCGGAGGCCACCCTCGGTGCGCCTCCCCGTCCGGCGTCGGCGATCCCGGGCAGCCTGCGGAACGGCGCCATGACGTTCCAGCCGGAGCGCGAGACCTTCGCGCCGACCGACACGAGCAGCTGGCACGTCGCCACGACGGAGTGGGACGCCGGCGTCGTCCGCTTCTACTGGGACGACGTGCTCGTCGCGTCGACGACGAAGGCCGTGCCGACGCAGCCGATGCGGGTCACGTTGCAGGCCGAGACCGACACGGGCGCACGGGTGCCGGCGACCGCCTCCGGGCACGTGAGCGTCGACTGGATCGCGATCTACGACTGACGGGAGGCGCGGTGCCGGTGAGCTGACCCGCGCACCGGCACCGGGCCTCCCGGCTCACTCCGTGGTGTGTCGGGCGGTCAGCCGACCCGCACCGAGCGGCAGCAGCCCACTGCGGTAGGCGAACCGGTCGGCGTCGCCGACCGTGCTGCTGGCGGCGCCGAAGCGCCACAGGCGGTTGAAGCAGGAGACCCCGATCCGGGTGGAGCCGTCGTCGGCGACCGCCCAGGTGCCGGTGCCCCACTGGGCGGGGTGACCGACGCCGTCGATCGTCACCGTCGGTCGGGCGCCCCACGTCAGCAGCGGTCGGTCGAGGTCGAGGGTGATCCGGCGCTTCGTCGTGCCGGACGGCTGCGGGGTGTCCATGCGGTCAGGGTACGGCGCGCCCCACCCTGAACGCGCCCCGGTGGTGGTCCGTAGGCTCCGCTGCATGGCTGACTTCACCGCTGCACAGGCTGCCGTCGTCCGCATCGAGCGTGCGGAGGAGGGCCGGTGGGACCTGACCGTGATCAGCGACTCCGGCGTGCGCATGGGGCACGGCGTGTACCTGTTCGACGCGGTGTCCGACGACGCCGAGGACGAGCAGGGCGCAGCACTCGACTTCGTGCGGGAGTACGGGTTCCGCTTCGAGTCCGACGCCGTGGTCGCCGACGGGGGAGACGCCTTCTGGGCGCCGCTGCTGCCGCTCGGCTCCGACCGGCCCGCGGCGGGCTGAGCCGGCTCAACCCTGGGGGTCGAGTGCGGAGCGTTCGAAGCCGATCAGCCAGGTGACGCCGAACGCGTCGCGCACGGAGCCGTCCCAGTCGCCCCACGGCCGTTCCTGCAGGTCGTCGACGACCGTCCCGTCCGTCGCCAGGTCGGTGAACCAGCGGCGGAGCACCCTGGGGGCGGCGGTCCCGAGCAGCGCGAGCAGTAGGCCGGAGGCTGCGAACGGGGCGTCGTCGGGCCCGGCGTCGGCGGCGAAGAGCCGGACGGGACCGACGAGTTCGCCGTGCGCCACGGCCGCCGGCGGACCGTCCTCGCGCCCGGCGTCCTCGTACGAGGCGATCCGGACCTCGCCACCGAAGACCTGCTGCCAGCGGGCGAGCGCCGTGCGAGCGGTGCCGGCGAGCAGGAGGTACGGGGTCGGGGCGGTGCCGTCCATGCGTCGACGCTACCGCCGGACCGGCCGGGCGGCCAGAGCGGTCGCGCTCGACGTTTCACGAGGTCGTGTTTGCTGGTAGGATTTCACCATTATCGGTAGTTTTCTACCTGGAGGGTCGATGCAACTGCAGGAGACGATGCGAACGGTCACGCCGACCGTCGACGGCGGCGTCCTCTCCGCGGTGGTTCGTGCTGGGCAGCCGGTCACGCTCCGTGAGATCGTTGACCTGACCGATGGCCGTTCCTACGCGGGTGTCCGGAACGCAGCGGAACGTCTGGTCGAGCAGGGGGTCCTGCTCGGCGATCGCGTGGGTCGGACGAAGACGTTCGTGCTGAACGCCGAGCACCTCGCTGCGGACGCGATCGTGGCCCTGGCCCGGCAACGAGACGAGTTGCTGCGGCGGTTGCGCGACGGCTGTGCGACGATCCCGCTGCAGTTCGCGGCGCTCTTCGGTTCCGGCGCCCGCGGGGACATGCGCCCGGACAGTGACCTCGACCTCTGCTTCGTCGTGGTCGACGGGCACCGGGACGAGGCGGAGCCACTCGTCCACGAGCTCTGCGACCGGGTGCGGCGCTGGACGGGCAACGCGGTACACGCCGTGCTGTTCGACGAAGCAGACCTCGACCCACAGGACGAGCTACTGGCGTCGGTGGCGTCGGAGAGTGTTGTCATCGCAGGTGATGGTCGTTGGCTGGTCCGGAGGCTCCGTACCCTGGCTTGATGACTCCGCGCACGGGCACGACCGCCGTCGGGGACGACGCCTTCCGGCGCGGTCGGCTGCGGAAGGCCTCGTCGTTCCTCGAGGCAGCCGAGGTCCTGCGCGAGATCGGCGGAGACCGCGGTGTCCTCACTGCTTCCTCCACGTACGCCGACGCCTTCGTCGTGCAGTGCGTGCTGAGCGGCATCGCCTCGGCCGACGCGATCTGTGTCGCGCGCACCGGGCGGTACTCGCGGTCGGGAGCGCACGACGAGGCCGTCCCCGTGCTGCGATCGGCAGCGGGGAGCGCCGTGGCGCGACACCTCGAGGTGCTGCTCGCGGTCAAGAACAAGGCCGAGTACAACGCGCGGTCGGTGAGCGACACCGACGTCGCGCGCGCTCATGCCGCCGCCGCAGCGCTCGAGGCGTTCGCGAGGTCACTGTGAGCCCCGCACCGCGCTGACGTGCCGGGCTGCGGTGGTGCGACCGGGTTGGAGTCAGCCGGCGGCGATCGCGCCCATCTCGGCGACGACGGTCCGGAGCTTCGCCGCGAGCTCGTCGCTGTCGCCGACCGTGTCCCGGTGCGCGACCTCGGACAGCGCCGACAGCACGAGGCCGACGGCCGTGCGCGCGGTCTGCTCGTCGGTGCGCGACGACACCGTCGCCAGGAGTGACTGCCGCGACTCGGCCATCCACTGCATCACCATCGGCGCCATCTCCGGGCGGAGCACGAGGAGCTCCTTCATCCGGCGGCGGTCCTGGGAGAGCGGGACGGTCGCGGCGATCAGGACGCACAGGTCGTCGACGAGCCGACCGTCCGCCTCGGCGAAGCGCGTCGCTGCCCACTCCGGCACCTCGACGGTGTCGAGGCCGAGCGCGGCGTGCGCCTTCGACGTGAAGTAGTTGAAGAACGTCCGCGGGGAGACGTCGGCGTCGCTGCAGATCTGCTCGACGGTGACGCCGTCGAGGCCGTGCTCGGACACGAGCGTGAGGGCGGCGTCGTGGAGCGCCTGCCGGGTCTGCTGCTTCTTCCGCTCGCGCAGCGTGCACGGCGCGGTGGCCGGCTCCGGGGCTGCTGTGGTGCTCACGTGCACTCCTGTGGTGCTGGGCGGCCACCGTGTCCACCGGGGGCCGAGTCGTCTGCGTCGGACGTGCCCGACGCGGGAGGCCGCCCGCACCCCGGCGTGGGGTGCGGGCGGCCGGGGGTCACCGACGCTGGGTCGGCGTGGAGCCGGTCATCGGCCCGGTGAACGATCCGGCCTCGGCTGCGGCGAGTCCGGCGCGGGCCTCGAGGTCGGCCTCGGCCGAGGGCGCGGAACCGTCCTCGTCGTCCGACGACGACCCGTTGGCGGCGTCGTGCTGCTCCTGCAGCGCCGAGCGCTGGCGGAGCGGCGGCACCCGGAAGAACCACGTGAGCACGAAGGCGAGCAGGATCACGCCGAGTCCGACCCAGTAGATCGTCACCGACGAGGCGTTGAAGCCCGCCATGAACGGCCGCGTCAGACGGCTGTCGGCACCCGTGAGGAACGACGTGTCGTTCGTGCTCGTCGCCGCGGAGTCCGAGCTGGCGCCGTCGTCGATCTTCTCCGCGAGCGCCGGCGTGAGCTCGTCGACCCAGTACGCGCGCTGCGAGGCGTTCGACCAGTCGACGGTCACGGTGCCGTCCTGCACGCTGGCGTGGGCCTGCTCCGCCACGGCCTCGAGGGCAGCGGACTCGGCGGCCGGGGTGGCCGCAGCGACCTGCTGGTCGATGACGCCCTGGGCGGCTGCTGCGGGCACGGTGCCCGCGGCGACCTGCTGCTGCACGGCTGCGGTGACCTGCTGCGTGACGGCCTGGTCGGCCGCCTGCTTCGCCTGCGCCGACGCGTCGTCGAGCTGCGACTGCACGGTCTGCTGGAGCGGAGTGGTGATCGGCGCCCAGATCTTCTCGATCGCGCCCTGGTTCGCCGGCTTGCTCGCGACGGAGGGGTCGAGTGCCGCGGACAGCGCCGGCTTGAGGTCGGCCTGGTTCGCGGTGGCGCTCAGGATGTTGTTCGGCATCACCGAGAACAGGATCGACAGGAGCACGGCGGTGCCGAGCGTGCCGCCGATCTGCCGGAAGAACGTGGCCGACGACGTGGCGACGCCCATGTCACGGGCCTCGACCGAACCCTGGGAGGCCAGGGTCAGGGACTGCATGACCGAGCCGAGCCCGAGCCCGATGAGGAACATGCCGATCATGAGGAACCAGAGGGGCTTGTCGATCGTCATGAAGGTCAGGACGACGTATCCGGCCGACACCAGGAAGGTGCCGATGACCGGGAAGATCCGGTAGCGGCCGACCCGGGCGACGATCTGGCCCGAGGTGATCGACGCGATCATCAGGCCGCCGACGAGCGGCAGCGTGGCGAAGCCGGACTCGGTCGGGGTCAGGCCGACGACGATCTGCAGGTAGAGCGGGATGGTCAGCATGGCGCCGAACATCGCGAAGCCGACCAGGAAGCCGATGACGGTCGCCATCGAGAACGTGCCCGACCGGAAGAGCTTCAGCGGGATGATCGCCGCGTCGCCCATCTTCGACTCGACGAGCAGCAGCGCGACGAGTCCGAGCGCGCCGATCACGTAGCTCGCGATCGCGGCGGGGGAGCCCCAGCCCCAGGTGCGGCCCTGCTCGGCGACGAGCAGCAGTGGCACGAGGGTGACGATGACCGCCGCGGCGCCCCACCAGTCGACCTTCGGCTTGTCGCCTGTGCCGTGCACCTTCGGCAGGTGCAGGAACACGATCACCATGATCAGCGCGGCGACGCCGATCGGGACGTTGATGAGGAGCACCCAGCGCCAGCCGGTGATCCAGAGGATCTCGGACGACCCGGCGAGCAGGCCACCGATGAGCGGGCCGATGACGGACGAGATGCCGAAGACGGCCAGGAAGTACCCCTGGTACTTCGCGCGCTCACGCGGGGCGAGGATGTCGCCCATGATCGCCAGCGGCAGCGACATGAGCGCGCCGGCGCCGACACCCTGCACGGCGCGGAACGCCGCGAGCATGAGCATCGAGGTGGACATCGAGGACAGCACGGCGCCGAGGATGAACACGACGATGCCGAAGATGTAGAGCGGCCGACGGCCGAAGATGTCGGAGAGCTTGCCGTAGATCGGCGTCGCGATGGTCGACGTGATCAGGTACGCGGTGGTCACCCACGCCTGCTGGTCGAGACCGTGCAGGTCGTCGCCGATGGTGCGGATCGCCGTGCCGAACACCGTCTGGCCGAGGGACGACAGGAACATGCCCGCCATCAGGCCGTAGATCACCAGGAGGATCTGGCGGTGCGTCATGAGCGGCTGCTGGCCGGGTGTGCCGGACACTCCGGGCGCCGCGTCGGCCCCGGCGCCGTGGCGGCCGGGCTGCACCGAGACGGGTGCGGTGGCGGTCATCGAACTCCTTTTTCGTACTGTGTAACTTTGCAGACCGCGCAACGATACATCCGATGGTTCCGGAGTGCAACTAAATACGCGACGGACGGGAGGCGCGTCGCGGCCCCGTCACGCACCTCCCGTCCGTCCACAGCGCACCCGACGGCGTCAGCGGACGTCCGCCGTCCGAGGTACCGTTTCCGCATGAGCACGGACACCGCCACCACCACCGAGACCACCGACGAGGGGCCCGTGGTGACCTTCGCCGACCTCGGCCTGAGCGACCCGGTGCTCAAGGCCGTCAAGGACATCGGCTACGAGACCCCCTCCGCCATCCAGGAAGCGACGATCCCGACGCTGCTCGAGGGGCGCGACGTCGTCGGCCTCGCGCAGACCGGTACCGGCAAGACCGCCGCGTTCGCGCTGCCGATCCTGTCCCGCATGGAGTCGGGCAGCAAGGTGCCGCAGGCCCTCGTGCTGTCGCCCACCCGCGAGCTCGCGCTGCAGGTGTGCGAGGCGTTCGAGCAGTTCGCGTCGCACATGAAGCACGTGCACGTCCTGCCCGTCTACGGCGGCCAGGCGTACGGCGTCCAACTGTCGGCCCTGCGTCGTGGCGTCGACGTCGTCGTCGGCACGCCCGGTCGCATCATGGACCACCTCGCCAAGGGCACGCTCGACCTGTCCGAGCTGAAGTACCTCGTGCTCGACGAGGCCGACGAGATGCTCAAGATGGGCTTCGCCGAGGACGTCGAGACGATCCTCGCCGAGACGCCCGACGACAAGCAGGTCGCGCTCTTCTCGGCGACGATGCCCGCGCAGATCCGTCGCATCTCGCAGCAGTACCTGACCGACCCGTCCGAGATCACGGTCAAGACCAAGACCAAGACCGCCGCGAACATCACCCAGCGGTACCTCATGGTGTCGTACCCGCAGAAGGTCGACGCGCTCACCCGCATCCTCGAGGTCGAGGACTTCGAGGGCATGATCATCTTCGTCCGCACGAAGAGCGAGACCGAGACCCTGGCCGAGAAGCTCCGCGCTCGCGGGTACGCCGCCGCGGCCATCAGTGGTGACGTCGCCCAGGCGCAGCGCGAGCGCACGGTCAACCAGCTCAAGTCGGGCAAGCTCGACATCCTCGTCGCCACCGACGTCGCCGCCCGTGGTCTCGACGTCGACCGCATCACCCACGTCGTGAACTTCGACATCCCCGTCGACATCGAGTCCTACGTCCACCGCATCGGCCGCACCGGTCGCGCGGGCCGCAAGGGCGACTCGATCAGCTTCGTCACCCCGCGCGAGCGCCGGCTGCTGTCGGCCATCGAGCGCCACACCAAGCAGCCGCTCGCGCAGATGCAGCTCCCGACGATCGAGGACGTCAACGAGACGCGCCTGAGCCGCTTCGACGACGCGATCACCGCGGCGCTCGAGCAGCACGACCGCATCGAGAAGTTCCGCGACGTCATCGCGCACTACGTCCGCAACCACGACGTCCCGGCAGAGGACGTCTCGGCTGCGCTCGCGGTGGTGGCACAGGGTGACTCGCCGCTGCTGCTCGACCCGAACGAGGACCAACTCCGCAACCAGGTCGACCGCGACGGTCGTCGTGGTGAGCGCCGTGACCGGGACGACGACCGCGGTGGCCGTGAGGACCGCGGGCCGCGCCGTTCGCAGCCGATGACCGCGTACCGCATCGAGGTCGGCCGACGGCACCGCGTCGAGCCGCGCCAGATCGTCGGCGCGCTCGCGAACGAGGGCGGACTGCGTCGCGACGACTTCGGCGCGATCCAGATCCGACCGGACTTCTCGATCGTCGAGCTGCCCGAGAGCATGGACCCCGGTGTGCTCGACCGCCTGTCGGACACCCGGATCAGCGGGAAGCTCATCGAGATCAAGCCGGACCGCCGCGGTGGTGCCCGTCGGTACGACCGTGACGACCGGGGTCCGCGTGGCCCGCGTCGTGACGACCGTGGTCCGCGCCGCGACGACGACCGTCCGCGCCGCGACGACCGGCGTGATGACCGGCGTGATGACCGTCCTCGCTACGACGACGACCGCCCGGCGCGCAAGCCGCGCCACTGACGGCCGCCCAGCGCGCACGCCGCGCCACTGACGACCCCCTGGCGCGCAGGGCGCTCCACTGAGGTCCGCGGGGGAGGCTGCCCTGGCGGGTCCGCGCCCCGACCGCGTGACCGGCGCGGTCGCGAGGTCGACCACAGGTGCGAGTGCGGGGACCTGCCGGGGGCGGGTCGCGCCTCCCGGCCGGTCTGTGCCTCCCGGCCGGTCTGTGCCGTCCGCCCGGCCCGTTCAGGCAGCCAGTCCGTCGACGGTGCGCCGGCAGACCTCGTCCCACGGCGTCGGACCGAACCCGAAGTGCGCGCGTGTCGCCGCATCGTCGACGACGTAGGGAGCCGACCACTGGTAGCCGAGCTGCGCGACCTCCCGCATGAAGGGGGCCACCGTGCCGACGGTGCGGAGCAGGCCCATCGGCAGTGAGCGGACCCGCACGGCGGGGCGTCCGGCCGCCCGGAGCACGTCGGTCAGGACCTGCTCCTGGGTCCGCGGCGCGTTGGTCGGCACGATCCACGTCCGACCGTGCGACCGCTCGTCGTCCGCGGCGGCGACGAGCAGGCGCGCGACGTCGCCGACGTCGGTGTACGAGTGCGGCTGGTCGGATCGACCGAGCACGGTGACGGGCTTCCCGCGCAACGCGGTCGGCAGCACGCGGGTGACGTGCCCGTTGGCCCCGATGCCCGGTCCCACGTAGTCCGAGCCGCGGACCTCCACCGTGCGGATCCGTCCGTCCTCGTGCGCGGCCAGGGCATCGGCCCACATCCGCGCCCGCAGGACGCCCTTGTGGTCGGTCGCGGCATCGGGCAGGTCCGCGTGCATCGGACCGTCGACCGGGCCGTACGGGTACAGGTTCCCGGTGATCGCGTACACGGCGCCGGTGCGCTCGGCGGTGGTCAGGAGCGAGGACGCCAGCGGTGGCCACACCCGCTCCCACTGCGTGTAGTCGCCCGGGTTCGCGCAGTTGTGGAGCGCGGCAGCGCCGTCCGTGACGGCGGTCAGCGCGTCCGCGTCGGCGGCGTCGAGTCCGACGTGCCGGACGCCGGGCAGTCCGGTGTCGCGCCCGGAGCGGGTGACGACGACGACCTCGTCGCCGCGCTCGGACAGCAGCGCCGCGGTGTGGCGGCCGACCGGGCCGGCTCCGACGACGACGTGGTGACGGGACATGGTTCCTCCTGAGTTCGGGAGAGCAGTGCTCTCGGAACTCATCATGCGGCCTTGCGGTGGCAATCGCAAGAGCAGTGCTCTCGTTTGTGGTCGGTGCTCTCTCATGGCACGCTGGAGGCATGGCGGAGAAGGCGAGGACCGCGCGGACCCTGGCGCGGGAGGCCGTGCACGCGAGCATCCTCGCGGCTGCGCGCGCCCGCCTCACCGAGGAGGGGCCGGCGCAGCTGAGCCTGCGTGCCGTCGCGCGGGACGTCGGCCTGGTGTCCTCCGCCGTGTACCGGTACTTCCCGAGCCGCGACGACCTGCTCACCGCACTGCTCGTGCTCGACTACGACGAGCTCGGTGCCGCCGTCGAGGCGGCCGAGGCGCCGGTCGACCGCGCCGACCACGTCGGCCGGTGGGTCGCCGCCTGCCGGGCTGTCCGGCAGTGGGCGATCGGCCACCCCGGTGACTTCGCGCTCCTGTACGGCTCGCCCGTCCCGGGCTACGTCGCGCCGCAGGACACGATCGAGCCAGCCTCGCGCACGACCCACGTGCTCGTCCGCGTGGTCACCGACGCGTGGGCGGACGTCGACGGGTCGGAGCTGCCGCCGGACTGGAGGCTCGGTGCGGGGCCGCCGATCGGCGCGCGGCCCGGGGCGCCGGCCTCCATCGCCGACGCGGTCACGTACACGCGGGCGCGCGGCTTCCACGGCGACCCGTCGCCCGAGGTCGTCCTGCGGACGGTGATGGCCTGGACGACGGTGTTCGGCGTCCTGTCGTTCGAGCTCTTCGGCCACGCGGTCGGCTCCGTGACCGATCCGGAGGCGTACTTCGACGAGGTGGTCGTCCGCCTGGCGCACGACCTGGGGCTGGCGGACCCCCGCTGAGCCGTTCTCATCCCCCGATCGGGGCGTCTGGCTGACAGCGACGCCTGCCTGCGGTAGACAGGGCGGTACGGCGCACTCACCCAGCGCTGTCCGGCCGCAGCAGGAAGGACGCCGATGACCGCGCTCGACGTCAGCCGTCAGGACCGTCGCCGACTCACCACCGGCACCGCGACCAGGCGGCTCGTGACCGTGCGCACCGTCGCGCTCCTCGCGTCGATCGCCGGCGTGAACTACATCGTCTGGCGGTGGGCAGCGTCGGTGAACTGGCACTCGTGGTGGATCGCGGTGCCGCTGATCCTCGCCGAGACCTACAGCGTGATCGACTCGCTGCTGTTCGCCTTCGGGGCGTGGCGGCTCCGCGAGCGCGGGGAACCGCCGACGAAGCCCGCCGGTGACGTCACCGTCGACGTGTTCATCACGACCTACAACGAGCCGGTCGACCTGGTCGTCCGCACCGCCCGGGCCGCGAAGGCCATCACGCACCCGCACCAGACCTGGATCCTCGACGACGGCAACCGGCCGGAGATGCGTGCCGCCGCCGAGTCGCTCGGCATCGGGGTCATCACGCGCGGCGCCGACTGGGTCGACCGGCCGCGCCACGCGAAGGCCGGCAACCTCAACAACGCGCTGCTCGCCACGCAGGGCGAGTTCCTGCTCATCCTCGACGCCGACCAGGTCCCCGAGCCGTCGATCCTCGACCGCACCCTCGGCTACTTCAAGGACGAGCGGATGGCGCTCGTCCAGACGCCGCAGTGGTTCGAGAACGTGCCGGAGGCCGACCTGCTCGGCAGTCAGGCGCCCCTGTTCTACGGCCCGATCCAGCAGTCGAAGGACGGTTGGAACGCCGCGTTCTTCTGCGGCTCGAACGCGATCCTGCGGCGCGAGGCGCTCATGCAGCTCGGCGTCACCCGGTACGTGCGCGAGGTCGAGGAGTCGGTCGAGCGGACGATCAGGACGTCGCGGAAGCTGCTCGCACGCGCCCGCGAGACCGAGACCGACCCGCGGGTGCTCGACGCGCTCGACGGGGCCGAGCAGGTCGTCGACCGGGCCCGCGACCAGATCGACCGCGGCGAACCGCTCGGCGACGTCACCTACGACTTCCAGCGGGGCATCGACGCGATCGCGTACCGGTTCGCGGCAGCCGACCTCGAGTCGGTGCGTCGCGACCTGCAGGAGCTCGCGGCGATGTCGACCGAGGCGGACACGTTCGCGGGACTCGACGACGCGGCCCTCGACGTGCTGGGCCGTCGCGAGGCCTCGCCCGTGGCCGCCATCGAGTCGATCGCGGTGCTGGCCCGCGCGCTCGACGTCAACCGCGACGACGAGGCGCAGCCGATCATGCCGCTCGCCACGATCTCCGTGACCGAGGACATGGCGACCGCGATGCGCCTGCACGGGCTCGGCTGGCGGTCGGCGTACCACGACGAGATCCTGGCGAAGGGCCTGGCGCCCGAGGACCTGCCGACCATGCTCGTGCAGCGGCTCCGCTGGGCGCAGGGCACCATGCAGGTGTTCTTCCGCGAGAACCCCCTGGTGCAGAAGGGCCTGTCGTGGGGCCAGCGCCTCATGTACTTCTCCACGATGTGGAGCTACCTGTCGGGCTTCGCGGCGATCGTCTACATCGCGGCCCCGGTGCTCTGCCTGTCGTTCGGCGTGGTGCCGGTGCAGGCCTACAGCGTCGACTTCTTCGTGCGGCTCATCCCGTTCCTCGTGCTCAACCAGCTGCTGTTCTGGGTGGTGGCGGCGGGCAGACCGACGTGGCGCGGCCAGCAGTACTCGCTCGCGCTCTTCCCGGTCTGGATCGAGTCCGTCACGAGCGCGTTCGAGAACGTCTTCCGCGGCAAGCCCCTCGGGTTCCGCGTGACGCCGAAGGTGCGCGAGGAGTCCGACCAGCGACCGCGGTGGGACCTCGTGAAGCCGCAGCTGTACGCGATGGGAGCGCTCGTCGCCGCCCTCGTGCTGATCGCGATCCGCTACGCGACCGGACAGGCCGACGGCATCGCGCCGCTCGTGAACACGGCGTGGGTGGTCTTCGACCTGTTCATCTTCAGCATCGTCGTCCGCGCGGTGCTCTACCGCGGACCCGAGGCGGGGACGGCACAGTCCGAGCACGTGTCCTCGACGGCAGGAGGCCCCCTGTGACCGACCACCTGACCTTCGATGTCCCCGCCGTCGCGGAGTCGCTCGACGTCGTGCAGGACCGCTTCGGTGCCTGGTGGGACTCGCTGGGGATCGACGACGTCCGGCTCCGCTTCTCGCTCGAGACCGCCCTGGCCGAGATCGCCGCGAACATCGTCGAGCACACGCGCCGCACCGACGTCGAGGCGGGGCGGGGGTACTCGGTCACGCTCTCGGCGACGGACCGCGAACTGGTCGCGGTGCTCGCCGACAACGGGCGCCCCGCGGACGTCGACCTGTCCGCGGTGACCATGGCCGACCCCGACGAGGAGAGCGGTCGCGGTCTCGCGCTCGCGATCGCCGCGCTCGACCGTCTCGAGCACGAGCACACCGGCGGACGGAACGTCTGGACCCTGGCGTGCAACCGGTGAGGGGCGCGCTGGCGAAGGCCCTCGCGTTCCTCGTCGTCGTGGGGACGCTGCTGCTCGGAGGTGCGCTGCCGGCGTCGGCCGTCTCCGCCCCGGGCCGCGCCGGCGAGACGCCGCCCGACGGGCGCGTCTGGTTCGGCCCCGACCTCGACTGGGGGAGTGACGCCCCGGACGGCTACGAGGGCCGACTCGGCGCGACGCCGTCGGTCTACGGCGTCGAGGTCGAGTACCCGTTCGACCGCAGCGCGCGGGACGAGTTCCTCCGCGCGACCCGGGCCGCCGCGACCCAGGGGGCAGTGCTCGCCGTGAGCCTGGAGCCCTCGCGCTCGCTGCGCTCCCTCACGGAGGCCGACGCCACCGCGGCGAACCGGCTGTTCGAGGAGGTCCACCGGCAGTACGACACCCAGCTGCTCGTGCGCTTCGCGCCGCAGATGAACGGCACGTGGGTGCGGTGGGGGCAGCAGCCGACCGCGTTCGTCCCGGCGTTCCGGACGCTCGCCGCAGCCGTGCACGCCGGCGACTCCGAGGCCGCGATGGTCTGGTCGCCCTCGTACGGCGCCGGCTACCCGTTCGGTGAGTCCGCCGGACGGCTGCAGGACCTGTCGGACACCGACGTCGCGAAGCTCGACACGAACGGCGACGGTCGACTCACCGCGGCCGACGACCCCTACGGCCCGTACTGGCCGGGCGCGGCGAGCGTCGACTGGGTCGGGTTGTCGATGTTCTCCTTCGGCAAGGGCAAGGCGACCGAGGCCGCCGGCCGTGACGTCCCGCTGACGAGCAACGAGGTCCCGGAGGACGGCGAGGTCGCCGCGCGCTTCGACGAGACCTGGGGCTACGAGCAGGCGCAGACCGAGGGCACGTTCACCGAGCGCTTCGCGCAGGGCGAGGACCGCCCGATGCTGCTCGACACCGGCGCCCTGTACGACCACTCGCTGCGCGGTGCCGCCGAGCTGTCGGTGAAGCAGGCGTGGTGGCGGCAGGTCCTCGCCGCGGTGCAGGACCACCCCGAGGTACGTGGCGTGACGTTCCTCGAGACGAACCGCCGCGAGCCCGAGGCCGGCAACCGCGTCGCCGACTGGCGCGACACGGCCGACCCCGGCATCGCGGGGTCGTTCCGCACGGACCTCGAACAGGCCGGGGACTTCGTCTTCGGGCCCGTGACCGAGCGTGTCACGCAGCAGGAGGGCGCCGCGGCGATCAGCCAGCAGTACGAGACCGGCGGCGACCAGATGGCGTGGATCGTCTGGTGCGCGTTCGGTCTCGCGGCGGCGTTCCTGCTCAGCGGACTCGTCGGGCGGTTGCTGCCGAGCTGGCGGTACCCCGACGACGGCAAGCCCGGCCGCGACCTGCGCCTCGACCTGTTCCGCGGCTTCATCATCCTGGCCGTCGTGATCACGCACATCGAGATCGGCGGGCCGTACTCGTACATCACGCTGCACGCCACGGGGGCGATCACGGGCGCGGAGATGTTCGTGTTCCTGTCCGGCATGGTCCTCGGCATGACCTACCCCTTCGCGATCAAGAAGTTCGGCGAGTGGGTCGCTGCGGTCGGCGCGTGGAAGCGAGCACGGAAGCAGTACCTCGTCACCCTCGCGGTGATCCTGGTCGTCTTCGCGCTGAGCTTCGTGCCGTTCCTGAACACGGACGCGATCACGACCTTCACCGACCGGGGGACCGGCACCGGGGGCGTCGGTGCCGAGGGTCGCGTCTACGACCTGTACCCCAACGCGATGCAGCTCCTGGCCTACCCGCCGCCCTGGTTCGCGATCCGGCAGTTCCTGCTGCTCGAGATGGGGCCGTGGCCGTTCAACATCATGGGTCTCTTCGTGGTGCTCAGCCTGTTCATCCCGCTGTGCATGTGGGTGATCAAGCGGGGCTTCTGGTGGGCGCTGCTCGTGGTGAGCTGGGGGCTGTACGTGCTCCAGGCCCTGGTGCCCGAGCTCCGGCCGCTGAACTCGCAGTTCGAGTCGGTGTTCCCACTGCTCACCTGGCAGGTCGTCTTCACGCACGGGCTCGTCCTCGGCTACTACCGGCGGCAGGTCATCGGCGCGCTGACCGGCCGGCTCGGCAAGGTGCTGATCGGCATCGGCGTCACCGGGTACGCGCTCTTCCTGGTCTACGTGTGGGCGGGGAACCACTTCGGGTTCACCCCGGTGCCCTTCCCGGCGTCGATGTACGACGACCTGTACAACACGGCCTACCAACGCGTCGACCTGCAGTGGGGGCGTCTGGTCGACATCGCGTTCTTCGCGATCGTGTCGTACGCGATCCTCACCGTGTTCTGGAAGCCGATCAACGCCGTCATCGGGTGGCTGTGGATCCCGATCGGCCAGGCGAGCCTCTACGTCTTCGTCTGGCAGGTGTTCTTCGCGCTGGCCATCGCGTCGATCCCGGGCGTCGACTGGTTCAACGGGTGGATCGGCTTCGCGGCGCACACGGCCCTCATCCTGCTCGTCTGGTACATGATCCGGAAGCGGTTCATGTTCTCGGTCATCCCGCGCTGACCCGCGTGGCCGGCGTGGTTCGGCCCAGCCGGCCCCGAGTCTCGTCCTGACCGACGGTCCTCGCGGTCGGCGGCACGAGGACTGTCGTTGAGCCCGAGTCTCGGACTGGGCCCCGGGCGGACGGGCCGGGACGGAACGACGGACGGGAGGCGCGGTACCGGCTGGCACCGCGCCTCCCGTCCGTCGCGTGGTCGCGTGGTTGCGTCAGCGCGTGGTGACGCGCAGCGGCTGCGGGTCGACCGGGTCCGGCGGGACCGGCAGGGAGCCGTGAACCTGGTTCTGCGCCTGGCAGTCGCTCGTGCAGTTCGTCGCGCCCTGCGACAGCTCGACCGCGTCCTCGCCGAGGACACCACCCATGCGTCCGCCGGGCTGGACCGTCCACGTCGTGGTGGTCGCGGTCTGCGAGGTCTTCGTCGCGACCTGCGGGCTGTCCTTGCCGAGGAGCATCTGGTGCGCGTCGCTGCCCGAGGACACCGCCGCGACGCCGTCGCCGAAGTTGATCTTCCCCGTGTAGGGGTTGGTGAAGTAGAAGAGCCCGGCTCCGAGCGTGTGCGTGAAGGTCACGGGTTGGGCGAACTCGGTCTCCATCTGGAAGACCCCGCCCTGGGCGCCGTCCTTCGCCTGGATCTTGAACTTGCCCGCGCCGGTACCGAAGATCGCCACGAGCGTGTCGTCGCGGACCTCGAGCGAGGACAGCTTCGTGCCGGCGAGCTGCGCGGCGGTGAGCGAGGGCACCTTCGAGGCGAACACCACGGTCGGCTTCGTCACCATCCGCTGCGTGTCCGGTGCGCCGGTGAGCGTGTAGTCGTACACGCCGAGGTCGGCGATGCGGATGTCGAAGCCGTTGTGCTTGCCGCGGACCGCGATGGTCCCGGAGACGGCGACGTCCTTCAGCTTGAAGTCCTTGCCGACGGCGGGGTTCGTCGTGGTGCCGTTCACGGTGACGGCGTAGTCGCCGCCGGTCGACGTCTTGCCGGACGCGTTCGCGGGGGACACCCCGACGAGGGCTGCCGCGGCGACGGCACCGAGCGCGATCGCGGTGGCGATGCCGGTGGTGCGGCGTCGCGTGCGTGGGGTGGTCATGGGGTGCCTCCTGAGCTGGTCCGACGCGCCCGCGGTGGTCGCGTCCCTCGTGACGATCGTCGCCGGGTCACGGAGACGGCACCATCGGACCTTGGTACTAGTACCCGCCCCGCCGGCGTGTGCACCGCCGGGTCGTCACCAGCCGCGGTCGCGGGCCCAGAGCGCCGCACTCGTCCGGTCGGCGACGCCGATGCGGCGGAACAGCGAGCCGACGTGCACCTTCACGGTGCGCTCGGCGATCCCCAGCTCGGTCGCGATCTGGCGGTTCGACAGGCCGCGTGCGATGCGGTCGAGCACGTCCCGCTCGCGGGGCGGCAGGGCCGGTCCGCGGTCCCGTCCCGGAACCGGTGCACCCGGCAGGAGGGCACGCGCGACGCGGGGGTCGACGGGCGCCTCGTCGCGCGCCGTCGAGCGGACCGCGGCGACGACCTCCTCCGGGGCCGCGTCCTTGAGCAGGTACCCGGTCGCCCCGGCGGCCAGGGCTGCGCGCACCCGTTCGTCGTCGGAGAAGGTGGTGAGCACGAGCACCCGGACCGCCGGCATCGTGGTGCGGATCACCCGCGTCGCCTCGACCCCGCCCGCGCCGGGCATGGAGAGGTCCATCACGACGACGTCCGGGTGCAGGGACGAGGCACGCTCGACGGCCTCCTCACCCGTTCCCGCCTCGCCGACCACGTCGCAGTCGGTCGTCGTCGCGAGCACGGCGCGGAGCCCCTGCCGGACCAGGGCGTGGTCGTCGACGAGCAGCACCCTCACCGCAGCGACTCCGTCCGCGCGGGCAGGATCAGCTCCCAGGTGGTCCCTGCGCCCGGTGCGGTCCGGAGCAGCAGCGAGCCGCCGGTGTCCTCGGCGACCTCGCGCAGGAGCGTCGTACCGAGGTGCCCCGTCGGCGCCGGACGGTCGAGGAGCGCCGGGTCGAACCCCACCCCGTCGTCGGTCACGCGCACCAGCAGGTCCCCTCCGTCGGCGCGCGCCACGACGTCGATCCGGGTGGCCCCGGCGTGCTTTGCGGCGTTCCACACGGCTTCACGCACGAAGCGCACGACCGCGGTCCGGGCGGCGGTCGACGCGTCGAGCGGCTCGGCGACGTCGACATCGGCGACCACCCCGGCTGCTCGCGCCCGAGCACACGCGTCGTCGAGCGCCGCGCCGAGGTCGTCGCGCCCGGGATCGGCCGGGCGGATGGTCGTCATCGAGGTCCGGAGCGCGGACACCGCCTGCCGGAGCGTCTCGGCGGCCGCTCGCGTCTCGGGCACCGCACCGAGCGACAGTGCCAGTCCGGCGACGTCCTGGACCGGCCCGTCGTGCAGTTCGCCCGCGAGGCGACGCCGTTCGTCGGCCTCGGCGTCGAGCGCGCGCCCGAGCAGCCGCTCACGGAGCCGCTGGCCCCTGCGGATCCG
>CAJYIG010000210.1 GCA_913774725.1 uncultured Curtobacterium sp.
GTCCGGGCACGTCGCCCGGACGACGGCCGGGACGTTCGTCGCCCGGGTCAAGAGCACCGCGTCCGACCCGAGGCCCTCGAGGGTCCGGCAGACCTGTTCCGGTTCGTGGGCGGGTGTCCCCGCGTACTCCCGGACGATGTCGTCCGGGCCGTCCGCCACCGCGTCGGTCGTCCAGAGGTTGAGGAGGTCGTCGAACGCCGTCGAACCGTACAGCCACGCGATCGTCGGGCGACCGCTGTCGGCGACGCGGAGGACGTCTCGCGCTTCCTCTTCCGACCCTGGTGCGATGCCGTTCGCGACCTTGAGCGCCGGCCACCGGTCCTCCGGGGTGGGGCCGTCGTCGACGGGCAGGACGACGAGCGTGATGGCGGCGACGGTGCCAGCGGTGACGAGCACCCGGAGGGCGACCCACCGAGTGACGTCGAGGGCGCCGGCGAGCACGAGCGGCACGGCGGTCACCACCAGGATCCACATGAGCTTCACCGGGTAGTACGTCCAGAGCGACTGCCCCGCGGCCGCGGCGAGTCCGACGAACGCCGCGACGGAGGCCCCACCGGCGAGCACCAGGACGACCGCGCGCCAGTCGGTACCGCCGTCGGGCACGGTGCCGTCGCTGCTCGGCTTGCGGAGCCACCGGCGCGTCACTGCGAGCAGGAGGGCGAGGCCGCACACCACGAGACCGATCGTGGGCGACATCTCCGGGAAGCCCCCGCCCTGGGTGAGGTTGCCCCCGTCGGAGCGGAGGTCGGGTAGGACGACCAGCACGACGTACCCCAGACCTGCCACGAGCGTCAGCACGAGGGCGGTCAGCTGCACGGGTGCTCCACGGACGACCGCGAGGGCACCTGCTGCGCGGGACTCACCTCCGGTGCGCTGGCGCACGGCGTCGAGGACGGCCCGGACGAGCGCGACGACGCCGAGCGCGGCGGGGACGACGGCGAGCGGCGCCCAGCTCGCGAGGAGCAGGACCGCTCCGACGACGAGCACCGCGATGCGCATCATGACCGTCGTCCGAGCGCCGCGCGCCACGAGGAGCACCGACCCGAGCAGGGCGACCGAGAGCGGCACGTTCGCGAAGCCGTAGGTCATCAACAGACCGAGGACGAACCACGAGTACACGAACCCACCCGCGACGAGTGCTCCCAGCAGGGCGACGACCGGCAGCCGCACGGACGAGGCGACGAGCGCTGCGGCCACGGCGGCGGCGAGGACCGTGCCACCGAGCCAGACGGCCTGGTACGACCAGAACAGGTCCTGTACGGAGGCATCGGGACGGAGACCGAGTGCGACGAGCCCCTGGAGCAGGTAGGCGGGGTTCGGGTGTCGGCCGGGATCGACACCTCCGTCCTCGAGGATGAACCGGGCGAACATCACGTTGTTCGCCGAGTCACGTCGGGTCGCCCAGGCAACCGCGGCTACCTTCGGCGCAGCGGCCACGACCGCGATGGACACGAGTCCGAAGAGGACCGGCACCGCGACGGAGACGGCGCGCACGACGGTGCTCGGCGCGGTCCGGGGCCGCCGACCGGCGACGACGTCGACCCACCCCACGAGTGTGACGACCCACCAGAGGCCGACGGCGAGGAGGCCCGGGTCGACGCCGAAGACCGGTCCGAGTCGGAGCGCCAGCAGCGCCGGGGCGAGACCGACGAGCACGGCGGTGCCGCCGGCCGCCGACCAACCGATGCGGCGTGCGGTGGCGAGCAGGACCGCCGCCGCGGCCGCGAGCGCCGAGGGCCAGGGCGAACCGGTGGACAGGGTCGTCGCGACGAGGGCCGTGGCCACGACGGCGACCACCGTCGCACCGACCGGGCCGGTGCGCCGAACGGTTCGTCCTCGGTGAAGCGCAGCAGCGCGCGTGGTGACGGCGCGGGTGTCGGTCATCGGGTCGGGTCCTGTGATCTGATCCGTCGCCCTCCGGGTGGAACGACCGTTCGATGATAGTGGTTCCGCGGAGGACGGTGCTGTCGGACCCCGCCCCTAGGCTCGTCAGGGCACGAGACGACACGGGGGAGCGCATGCAGATCACCACTGACGGGCAGGTCCTGCTCAGTCCGAGTGACCTGAGCACGTGGGCGTCCTGCGAGTGGGCGGTCCTCCGCAGGCTCGATGCCAAGCTCGGTCGCGGGGGCTCCTTGCCTGACGAGCACGACGACATGCTCGAGCGCACCGTACGCCTGGGCGACCAGCACGAGCTCGACTACCTCGAGATCCTCAAGCAGACCCACCAGGTGGTCGAGTTCGACCGCCCCGCGCCGCCGGACTACACCCGAGCCGCAGCCGAAGCGCGAGCAGCGTTCCAGGACGGCGCCGACGTCCTCTACGAACCGACCTTCCACGAGCGGCCCACCCCGACCGTCCGGGGTTCATCGGCTTCGCGAACTTCATCCTCCGCAACGCCGAGGGTGCCTACGAGGTCTACGACACCAAGCTCGCGCGCCATGCCAAGATCAGCGCCCTCGAACGGGTCATCGCTGAGCGGATGCAGGAGCACGAGGAACTGCAGTGGGGCGACCCCCGGTACTCCAGCTGCGGCCGCTGCGCCATCTGTCAGACCCAGGTGCAGCAGCACCGCGACCTGGTCCTCGTCGCCGGTATGCGCCTCGACCAGCGCACGAAGCTGATCCGGCAGGGAGTGCGGACGATCGACGACCTGGCGGACCACACCGCGGCCGTGCCCGGCATGTCGCGGTCCACGCAAGATCGGCTGATGCGCCAGGCGCGCCTCCAGACCGAGACCGAAGCCGACCAGCGAGCAAGCCAAGCGGCGAGACAAAGGGCCAAGCCGCGCTTCGAACTCCACGACCCCCGAGCCCTCGACGCGATCCCGGAGCCCGACCCGGGCGACGTGTTCTTCGACTTCGAGGGCGACCCCCTGCACACCGAGGACGGCGTGCACTGGGGCCTGG
>CAJYIG010000211.1 GCA_913774725.1 uncultured Curtobacterium sp.
CCAGGGAGCTGCGGGCGGTGCTGGCGATGGTGGCGCTGACCTCGCGGATGCGGGCCTCGTCGTCGAGGAAGGGCACCGAGTCCGCCTGCGCGATGATGACCGCGAGCGAGTGGCCGACGACGTCGTGCACGTCGCGGGCGATGTCGGCGCGGATGCGTTCGGCCTCGGCCTCGTCGACCGCACGGGTGGCGACGGCCTCGGCGCGGTTGGCCACGGCCTCCGCCCGGCTGGCTGCCGCCTCGGCGTCGGCCCGACGAACGGCCTCGGCGTTCTGCGACCGGACGGCCCGCCCGGCGAGCCCGGCTGCCCAGACGGAGAGCAGCACGAGCGCGGGCGCGACGAGCACCAGGACGACCTGGTCACGCGGGCCGTTCAGCAGCAGGGCGTACCGGTAACCGGTGGTGGAGAGGTACATGGACGCCGAGGCCCCGGCGACCACGGCGAGCAGTCCGGCGAGCACGGCCTCGAACCGCGTCCCGATGACGGCGACGGTGCCGATGACGACGGCTATGGCGAGGTCGACGAGCGACGGCCGTTCGCCGCCCGCCACCTGCACGAGGCCGAGCGCGACCGTGGCGACCATCGCCGAGCTCGGGGAGATGCGCCGGAGGGCGATCGCGACGCAGGCGACGGCGACGGCGAGAGGGCTGGCGTGCTCGAGCTCGAGGTCGATCGGCGCGGCGAACAGCAGCGCCGCGCACCCGGCCAGGACGAGGTCGACGACGATCGACCGGCCCCGCACGGGCCGGATGAACGTCCGCCGGTCGGTCACGGTTCGATCATCGCACGACGGGTGGTCACGGCATCGGGGACATCGCGACGAGGGCCACCGCGGTGACGACGACGATCGCGGCGCAGGTGGCGAGGGTGGCGATCACGTGCTTGGTCGAGCTCTCCATGCCACCGAGCCTGGCGGGTGACCCCGTCGTCGGGCATCGTCCGGCGGGACGAACGGGGTCGTCCTGCAGGACGAACCCGTCAGATCGTCAGTTGTCCCAGCACCCGGTGCGCGATCGACACCGACTCGCCGCTGACGACCGAGCGCGGGGACGACAGGAACGTCACGAGGTCGGCGATCTGCTGCGGGCTGGACTCGCCGCCGGCGCCGGGCTGCACCGCGGCGGACGGCTCGTCCGTGACACGGCCGGGGTTGACGACGTTCACGGTGACGCCCGTGCCCGCGTACTGGTCGGCGAGGTTCCCGGCGATGATGCTCGTCGCCGCGTTCCGCAGCGAGGTCGTCACGTTGCCGGACAGGTACGCGTTCTGCCCGCTCACGACCACCACGCGACCCCAGCCCGCCTCGCGCTGCACGGGGAGCACGGCGTTCGCGACCCGGAGGAAGCCGAGGGCCTTGCCGTCGATCGCGGCGGCGACCTGCTCGGGATCGGACGCGCGGTCGGGGTCGAGGGTGCCGGCGGCCGGAGCGGCGGTGATCACGAGGACGTCGATGCGTCCGTGCTGCTCGAGCACCCGGGCGACCGCGGCGTCGACCGACTCCTGCGACGCGGTGTCCAGCGCCACGGCGTCGTCCCCGTCGGCGCTCCGCGAGGCGACGACGACCCGGGCGCCCTCGCGCCGCAGGGTCTCCGCGACGGCGGAGCCGATCGTCCCGCGTCCGCCGACGACGAGGGCGACACGGTCGTGCAGATGGAGGTCCATGACGCCCACGCTAGGCCGCTCGGCACGCTCCGTCCGCGTGATCCGGTCAGCCCGACCGCGTGATCCGTCCACCCCGGACGGGCGTCCAGTCGGCGCGGCCGACCGTCGGCCGTGACCACCCACCGTGCCGACGACGAGGCGGTCGCCACGACCCCGGCACGACGATCATCGAGACAGGAGAACGAGTTGTACTTCCACAAGCAAGAGCTCCAGTTCACGAGCACCCCGGACAAGCCCGACGCGGTCTACGCCCGCAAGCTGCAGGAGGTGCTCGGCGGCCAGTACGGCGAGATCTCCGTCGCGATGCAGTACCAGTTCCAGGCGTGGAACATGCACATGCCCGGCAAGTACCGCGACATGGTGTTCGGCATCGGCGCCGAGGAGATGGGCCACGTCGAGATGCTCGCGACGATGATCGCCCAGCTGCTCGAGAAGAGCCCGCTCGGCATCACCGAGGACGCCGTGCAGGACGACCCGACCGTCGCCGCGATCGTCGGTGGGACGGACGTCCAGCAGGGCATCGTCGCGGGCGCCGGGGCGCGGCCGGTGGACAGCAACGGGAACCCGTGGCAGGGCTCGTACATCACCGCGTCGGGCAACCTGCTCGCCGACTTCACCGCGAACGCGAACGCCGAGATGCAGGGGCGCGTGCAGGTCGCACGGCTCTACCACATGACCGACGACCACGGCGTGCGGGACCTGCTGTCGTTCCTGCTCGCGCGCGACACCATGCACCAGAACATGTGGGCGACCGCGGCCGCCGAGCTGCGTGAGAAGGGGATCGAGGACTTCCCGGTGCCGAACAACTTCCCGCAGGCGAAGGAGCACACCGAGTTCAGCTACCAGTACCTGAACTTCTCGGACGGGGCGCAGGCGGGCGACGGTCCCTGGGCGAGCGGTCCGTCGTTCGACGGCAAGGGCGAGTACTCGTACCACGACGGCCCCACCTCGTCGGTGCCGATGCCGCCGCCCACGCACCCGGACGTGCGGTTCTACGGCACGACGGAGCTGCCGAACGTGGTCGAGAAGACCGCGGGCGCGGTGCAGGACACGCTGAACAAGGAGTGACGGTCCCGCCGGTCGCGCGTCGGTGACGAGAGGCGGCCGCGGACGGGAGGCGACCACGGACGGGACGCGCCAGCAGACGGGAGGCCCGGTGCCAGCTGGCACCGGGCCTCCCGTCCGTCTCGTGGTCACGTGGTCACGTCTCCGCACCGACCGTCGCCAGCGCGGCGGTGTCGTCGTCACGCGGTGCACGCGACGGCTCGAAGATACCGGAGTAGAGGCGTACCGCGCTCCACAGCGCGATGCACGCGACGGTCCCGGCCACGGCGGCGACCCAGGGCACGATCGCCACGTCGGTCCACGCCCGCGGGGCGACGACCCAGGTGAGGAAGCTGCCCACGGTGCTGCCGCCGGCCCCGAGCAGGGCGGCGGTGCGGCGGTCGAGGCTCGTGGCGACGAGGGCCGCGGTCACGACCGCCACGGCGAGGAGCGCGTTGAGGACTGTCGTCACCGGCGCCCCCGGACTACTCGGCGGAACCGCTGCCGACCGCGAGCTGCTGTGCGCCGCCGCCGGTGGTGACGTCGATCTTCCGCGGCTTCGCGGACTCCTTGACCGGGATCGTCACGCTCAGGACGCCGTTGTCGTAGGCGGCGCTGATGCGCGCCGTGTCCAGGTGGTCACCGAGCGTGAGCTGCCGGACGAACGTGCCCGGCTGGCGCTCGCGGGTGAGCCACTGCGAGCCCTCCGGGGCACCGAGCGTGCGCTCCGCGCGGATGGTGAGCACCGAACCGTCGACGTCCACGTCGACCGAGCCCGGGTCGATGCCCGGCAGGTCGACGTCGAGGACGTAGTGGTCGCCCGTGCGGTACAGGTCCATCGGCATCGAGCGGGGAGCACCTGCGCCGGCGCCGAGCAGGGAACCGGCGAGTCGGTCGAGCTCGCGGAACGGGTCGAACTGCATCGTCATCGAGATCAACTCCTTCATGGTCTGCATTGAGTCCCTTCGACTCAACTGCAAACTGTTCTAGCACTCTCCCCTCACGAGTGCCAAAGAACTGCTCAGAGCCCGCTGGGAGCAGCGGAACGACGGAGGTCGAACGACGGAGGTCAGCGGTCCGCGCGGTGCGTGATCTCGTGGTGCAGGTGCTCGAGCGCGGGGAGTGCGGCGGCCAGCGCGGCCCGGTCCTCGGGGGAGAGCCGGTCGAGTGCCTCGACGAGCACGGTGGTCGACGCCTCGTCGTACGCCGCGAGTCGTTCCTCGGCCAGGGGTGTCAGGCGGAGCTCGGTCCGGCGACCGTCACCGGCGGCGAGGCGCCGCTCGACGAGTCCGGCGGACTCCATCGCCGACACGAGGTTGCTCACCGTCGAGCGGGCGAGTCCGAGGCGGCCGGCGAGGGCGGAGGGTGCGGTGGTCCCCGCCGCGAGTGCGCGCATCACCTCGACCTGTGCGTCCGGGATGTCCGGCAGGTCGGCGACCTCGCGCGACGTCCGGAGCAGGGCTCGGCGGAACGGTCCGATGCGGTCGCTCAGCCTGCGCGCGACCTGTGTCGTGCCGTCCGACCCGTCCGTACCCTGCACACACGGCAACTTAGCAGCGGGAAGTGTTTGCAACAAAACCACTTCGGGAGCAAACTTGCATCCATGAGCACGCAGACCTCCGTCGAACACCCCGAACCACCCCAGGACCTCACCGGCATCGTCGGCCACCGGTTCGTCTACACGTACGCCAACGGCTGGCAGTACGAGATGTACGTCAAG
>CAJYIG010000212.1 GCA_913774725.1 uncultured Curtobacterium sp.
CGTCGTCGGTCAGCTGGCGGGTGCTCACGCCGCGGCCTCTGCGGCGGCCGCGATCGACTCGATCGTGGCGAAGGTCGACCGGTGCAGCAGGGCGTCCGGGAACTCCACGTCGAGCTCGTCCTCGACCGCGAGCATCACGTTCACGGTGGCGTGCGAGGTCAGCCCGAGGACGTACAGGTCGGCGATGGACGCGACGTCGGACGCGTCGACGGAGAGGTGTCCGTGCTCGGCGAGGGCCCGTCGGACGGCCTGCTCGGCGCGCGGCGCGGCGAGGGCGACGGAGGGGGATGCGGAGGTCGGGTCCTGGTGCATGTGAGCCACCCTAGGGAGGGTGCGGACCCGGAAAACCGCCGTGCCGGTGCGTGATCCCGCACGTGCGCCGCAAGGAGGACCGGGTCCCGCCGGCCGACACCGGACCGGCGGTCGGTCAGCGCTCGGCGAGCGCGACGGCGGTCGCGATCGCCAGCCCCCGTTCGTGTGACAGCGACACCGCGACGTGGCCGCACCCGAGGGCGGCGGCGAGCTCCGCAGCGCGCCCGGACAGCTCGACGACCGGCCCGCCGGCGGTGTCCAGCACCACCGCGACGTCGGTCGGCAGGACCGCGTCGTCCGGTGCGGGACGCAGGAGCTTCAGGACCGCCTCCTTGCCGGCGAACCGGGCCGCGAGACGCTCGGGGTCGTCGTTGCAGTCGGCCCGCTCCCGCGCGGTGAACACGCGCGACAGGTAGCGCTCGCCGTGGGCGGTGATGCCGGCGACGACGTCCTCGACCGCGGCGAGGTCGGTGCCGGTCCGGATGGTCGTCATGGACGAAGCGTACGGGCCCCTGCGTGCTGCGACCGGGCAGGCGGCGACGACACGGCCGCGGTGTCGACCGTGTCACCGGCCGTGGCACCGACCGTGTCACCGGCCGCGGTGCCGTCAGCCGGCGCCGGCACCGTGTCCGTCAGCGGTACTGCGGCGGCCAGTCGAAGGGTGCGGGCAGGTGCGGCACCTCGCCGATCGTCGTGACGGCGAGGACGACCTCGCGCCGGTTCGTCAGCTCGATCGACCGCGGGTTGCCGAGGTACCGCTGTCCGTCGACCCACACCGTGAGCTCGCCGCGGAGTCCGCCGACGTGCCCCGCGCCGAGCGAGACGTCCCACTCGTCGAAGAACTGCCCGAGCGTGAAGGTCTGCCGGGTCGGCGACTCGACGTGCAGGATGCCGGAGGTGTCGTGCGTGTGCAGCTCGGCGGCGAAGCGCTCCCGCGACGAGTGCCCGACGTTCCCGGGCACGGTCACCGGCGTCGACCCGTCCAGGATCGTCAGGTGGGTGTGCACGTGCTCGGCGAGCGGCTCACCCCAGACGTTCCGCAGGTCGGCCGCCTCGGCACGCGTCTGCAGGCCGGTCGGTGCCGGCCAGGGAGGCGCGGTGCGGGTCGTGCCCGCAGCCGGCGCCGTGCAGAGCGCGAGCAGGACGACGGCCACCGCCGCCACGAGCGTCACGACGACGCTGCGGGGCGCCGTCCGTCCGCCGGCTCGCGCGCCGGGACGGCACCCGGGTCCCGGTCGGCCGCCCGTGCCGTCCGTGGGGCTCACCACTTCTCGTGCACGGTGGCGCGGAACCACCGGTCGTAGAGCTCGTGCACGGTGG
This sequence comes from uncultured Curtobacterium sp., assembly GCA_913774725.1. Lineage (GTDB taxonomy): Bacteria > Actinomycetota > Actinomycetes > Actinomycetales > Microbacteriaceae > Curtobacterium > Curtobacterium subtropicum. The sequence goes on from CAJYIG010000212.1 coordinate 1,633, forward strand.
TGTCGAGGCTGCCGAGGTCGAGGCTGCCGAGGTCGAGGGTGCCGCCGTCGAGCAGGGCCGCCGCCCCGGCGTTGGAGCGTGCCTGCTCGGGGTTCCGCGCGCCGGGGATGGCGGCGGTCACACCGTCCTGCGCGACGATCCAGGCGAGCGCCGCCTGCGGGACGGACACCCCCTCGGGCAGGGCGGCGGCGAACGCCTGCGCGGCCTGCACGCCGTCCGCGAAGTCGACGCCGCTGAACGTCTCGCCCTGGTCGAACGCCTCGCCGTGGCGGTTGTAGTTGCGGTGGTCGCCCTCGCTGAACGTGGTCTCGGTCGTGTACTTCCCGGAGAGCAGCCCCGATGCCAGCGGGACGCGCGCGAGGATGGCGACCCCCGCCTCCCGGGCGGCCGGCAGCACGCGGTCCAGCGGCTTGAGGCGGAACGCGTTGAGGATGACCTGGACGCTCGCGACGTGCGGCCGGGCGATCGCGGTGAGTGCCTGGTCGACGGTCTCGACGGAGACGCCGTACGCGGCGGTCGACCCGTCGGCGACGAGCGCGTCGAGGGCGTCGTACACGGCGTCGTCGTCGAACACGGGAGTGGGCGGGCAGTGCAGCTGCACGAGGTCGAGGGTGTCCTGGCCGAGGTTCCGGCGGGACCGGTCGACCCACTCGCGGAAGTGCGCTGCGACGTAGTTCGACGGGACCTGCTCCGCGCGGCGGCCCATCTTCGTCGTGACCGTCAGCGGAACGTCCGGGTTCGCCCGTCGCCAGGAGCCGATGAGCTGCTCGCTGCGGCCGTCGCCGTACACGTCGGCGGTGTCGAACAGGGTGACGCCGGACTCGACCGAGGCGTCCATGACGGCGGCGGCGTCCTGCTCGCTGACGGGGCCCCAGTCACCGCCGAACTGCCAGGTGCCGAGGCCGACGACGGACACGGAGCGGCCGGTGCGGCCGAGGGTGCGACTCTGCATGCGGCCCACCGTAGTCACGGCGGCCGCTGACGGCCCGGGACGATCCCCGTGGCGCAGGGCCGAGCGCGAGCGGCGGCGCAGGGCCGCGGCGGTCAGGACTCCGTCGGGTGCGGCTCGGTCGCGACACCGCGGCGGAGCAGGGCCCGGGCAGCGCGGGCGCGGGGGATGACCCAGAGGGCGGACCAGGCCCCGATGCCGAGCCAGAGCGTCACGAGCATCCCGGTCAGGAGCGGGCCGTGCTGGTCGGCCATCGAGATCGTCATCGCGGTCCACAGCACGCAGAGGACGATCTTGCCCCAGCCGGCGCCCTCGCGGTCCGCCTGCGCCTGCAGTGCCGGGACCCACTCGTCCGCCGTCACTCCGGGCGGCACGCGCTGCTCCGCGACCCAGCGCTGCACGGCCACCGATCGCTCGTAGCCGCCTGCGGCTCGCCACGAGCGCAGCTGCGTCCACGCGCCGATCGCCGCACCGAGGAGCCCGGCCGGCACGCCGACCCCGACGAGCAGCGCCGTGGTCGTCGTCACCCAGGACGACGCGACGAGCACGGCGAGCACCACGCCGAAGGCGGCACCCGCGCCCGCGCTGCCGAGCAGCCGCAGCCGCCCGGCCTCGTCCACCACGCCGACACCGTCCACGCCGACGACCGTACCCGTGTCGCGCGAGGGTGCGCTGCGAGCGCGTCGGGAGCCGGGTGGGGCATGATCGACCGGTGCCCTCCCTGAACCCG
>CAJYIG010000213.1 GCA_913774725.1 uncultured Curtobacterium sp.
ACGCCCGGCTGCTCGCTGCGACGAGGGCCGTGATGGACGAGGTCGACGCGGCGGCCGTCCCCGTCTAGGGCTCCCCGCTCAGGCCTCGACGTCCCCGCCGGGCGCCTCCGGCCAGAGCGGGCGGAAGCGCTCGCACAGCACCGGCATGTCCGGTTCGTACCCGCGCGGGTTCTCGGAGTGCTCACGCCAGTAGCGCTCGTGCACCGCGCGCCAGTGCGCGAGGGTGCGGTCGCCCTCCCCCTCGGCGCGGGCGTGCTCCTCGCCGACCTGGTCGAACGGGACGACCCGCAGGTCCGTCGTCTCGATCACGGCCCGGGGCTCCCCCCGCCCGTCGAGGATGACGCTGAGCTCGCCGACCTCGGGCAGGGGTCGCCCGTTGCCTCGTAGTCCCACATCGACGACGCCGTGCCGTCCTTGATGCCGCGGAGCACCAGGTCGAGCAGGCCGTCCGCGTGGTCGGGCGTCGCGCCGAACGCCCACGCCTCCGGCACGGTCTCGGACAGCTCCGGTGCCTCGTTGCGGCGGGCGGCCCAGAAGGCGGACAGGGTCTCGGCGTCGGCGGTGGTCACGCGCCCGACCGTACCGCACCGGCTGGTCCCCCTTGTTGCCGACACCCGCTGTGGGACTGTGGGCGTGCCTGGCGGCTGCGTAGCGTCGAGGTGCACCATCCACCGCACCCTCGAGGAGCACCCGTGACGCTGCCGGCCGCCGGCTGGTTCCCGGACCCCCAGGACGCCCACCGCCTGCGGTGGTGGGACGGCCACGCGTGGGGCGGGGCGACGCGGGTGCTCCCGGCACGACAGGAGCCCGTCGCGCCCGTCGTCGTCGCACCGGCCGGGCCGTCGTTCTCGGTCGAGGGCGGAGCGGTCCGGACCGGCTCGTGGGCCTCCGGCGGCTCCGTGCAGCGGGTCGGGGCGGCGGCGCTCGTGGCGGTCCTGCTCGCGGTCGTGTCCGTGGTGTGGAACCCGGTCGGCGTCGCGAGCACGCTGGCCGTCGTCACGGGCGTCCTCGCGATCGTGCGCCCCGGCGCGACCGGCGGCTGGCGGGTGCTGTGGCGGAGCGCTGCGGCGCGCGCCCTCGTGGTCGCCGTCGCCACGGGCGCGGTCGCTGCGTCCGCGCAGTTCCACCTGCTCTGAGGACGGCTCCGGCCGCTACCGCCGCGCCCGCGGGTGCGCCGTCTGGTACACGTCGCGCAGCATGTCGGCCGTCACGAGCGTGTAGATCTGCGTCGTCGCGACGCTCGCGTGCCCGAGCAGCTCCTGCACGACACGGACGTCGGCACCGCCCTCGAGCAGGTGCGTCGCGAACGAGTGCCGGAACGTGTGCGGCGACACGTGCGCCGACAGTCCGGCCCGCTCCGCCGCCGCCTGGATCACGAGCCACGCGCTCTGCCGCGACAACCGAGCACCTCGGGCACCGAGGAAGAGCGCCGGGGTCGACGGGCCGCGGGCCGCGAAGACCGGCCGCGCGCGCACGAGGTAGGCGTCGACCGCCGCCCGCGCGAAGCTGCCGAGCGGCACGATGCGCTGCTTGTTGCCCTTGCCGGTGACCTTCACGACCGCCAGCCCGTCGCCCTCGTCGTCCTCGGGGTCGGACAGCGTCGCGACGTCGTCCACGGACAGCCCCACCGCCTCGGAGATGCGCGCGCCCGTGGCGTAGAGCAGCTCCAGCAGTGCCCGGTCCCGGAGCTGCACCGGGTCGTCGTCCACCGCGCTCGCGGCGCCGAGCAGCCGCTCCATGTCGTGCACCGAGATCGCCTTCGGCAGCCGCGACGGCGCCTTCGGCGGGCGGACGGCCGCGCCCGGGTCGAGCGGCACCCAGCCCTCGGCGGCGGCGAACAGGGTGAAGGACCGCACCGAACTGAGCATCCGCGCCACCGACCGGGGCGCGAGCGGCTGCTCCGGGCGCGAGGTCAGGTGCGTGACGAGCCCGGCGACGTCCGCACGGGTCAGCCGCGCGACGTCCGTCAGGGCCGCCGCTCCCCCGGCCCGGTCCGTGCCCGCGGAGTCGATCGTCGGCGTCGAGGCGAGCCACTCCGCGAAGACCGCGAGGTCCCGACGGTAGGCCGCGACCGTGTGCTGCGACAGCCCTCGCTCGACGGCGACGTGCCGCAGGTAGGCGTCGGTGGCACGGTCGAGCGGGATCACCCCACAAAGCTAGTGCCGGACCGCACTGCCGAGGCCGTCAGTGCAGACCGGCGTCCGGCTCTCCGAAACGGCAGGCGGTGAAGGTCACCGTGAGTCCGGCCCGGGTGGGGGCGGCGCAGAACAGCCCGGCCGACATGACGGCGTCCGGGTCGAGGTGCGCGACCCGCACCAGCCGAGGCTCCTCACCGTCGGCCCAGGCCCGGATCGTCACGGCGTCACCGGAGCGGCTCGCGCGCACCGTCACGACCCGCCCGGCCCAGGACGGCACGGGCGCGACGGACCAGTCGGAGGTCCCGTGCGTCACGACGGCCCCGACCTGCGGCAGCCCGTCGGAGAACTCCACGCCCGCCTTCACCCACTCGTGCTCGTCGACCCGCAGGAACACCCCGGCCTGGTCGAACTGCTCCGCGAAGTCGAGGACGAAGGAGACCTCCACGGCGAACGCGCGGTCGGTGGGTCGGAGGAGCGCGTGCTCCGAGTCGTGGACGAATCCGTACGAGGTCGTCCGCCAGGCGTCGCTGCCCTCCTCCGCGGTCACGAGCAGTGCGGCGCGGTCGATGACGGGCTCGACGGCGACGGGCTCGTGCGTCCAGTGCCCGTCCCGCAGGAGGGCACCGAGCCCGCTGTCGGCAGTCACGCCGTCGTGCCCTGCTTGCCCGCGCC
>CAJYIG010000214.1 GCA_913774725.1 uncultured Curtobacterium sp.
CAGACTGTCGCTTCCGCGTTGCGGTCGGGCTCTCGAACGACCGCGGGCAGCTCAGACGAAGTGGTCGGCGATCTCCTGCACGAGCGCCCCGACGTCGTACGGTCGGCCGGTGTCGACCCGCACGACCGGCACCCCGGGCAACCCGATCGGCGCCGCCTCGTCGCCGTGCTCGTCCCAGAAGGCCAGGATCTCCGCCAGGTCCCCGTGCACCTCGTGCCGGACGGGCAGCGTGCCGGGCTCGTACCGGTCGCGCAGCCGGTCCGCGGCGGTGACCCGGTCGACCTGGCAGAACACCTCGACGGCACGCGGCGACCCGGCGGAGGCGAGTCCGGCCTCCAGGCGGTCGCGGTCACGGGACGGCAGCCAGACGGCGTCGAGGACGACACCGTTCTCGACGGCCCGCGCCATCGACCACATCGTGTCCATCGCGATGCCGCCGAGCTCGCGCGAGCCGATCATCGGGCCGACCACGTCGGCCAGCGGCTCCTTGATGCGGTCCTTCGACAGGAAGGGGCAGCCGAGCACCTCGGCCAGGGCCGCGCCCACCGTGCTCTTGCCCGAACCGGGCATCCCGTTGACGATGATCGCGACCTGAGCCATGCCACGATCCTGGCAGAACCCGTCAGGCGGGGGAGGTCGTCACCGACGCGGCGCCGGTCCAGTCGCCCGTCGCCAGGTACTCGACCTTCTTGGCGATCGACACCGCGTGGTCGGCGAAGCGCTCGTGGTAGCGCGAGGCGAGGGTCGCGTCGACCGTGTCGATCGGGTTGCCCTTCCACGTCTCGCCGAGCACGAAGTCGAAGACGCTCGCGTGCAGCTCGTCGACGGCGTCGTCCTCGTCGCGGATCTCCGCGGCCAGGGCGATGTCCTCGGTGGCGAGCAGGCGCGTGAGCTTCTGCGCCATCTGGACGTCGTGCGCGCCCATCTGCTTGAAGGTGCCGCGCAGGCCCTTCGGCACGACCTTCTCGGGGAAGCGCTGCCGGGCGAGCTGGGCGATGTGCTCAGCCATGTCGCCCATGCGCTCGAGCGACGAGCTCACGCGCAGCGCGGTCACGACGACGCGGAGGTCACGGGCGACGGGGGCCTGCCGGGCGAGGATGTCGATGGCGATCTCGTCGAGGCTGTTCGCGGCCTGGTCGATCTTGGCGTCGTCGGCGATCACCTCCTCGGCGAGGGCGACGTCGGACTCGCTGAACGCCTGCGTCGCACGGGTGATGGCGGACTCGACGAGCCCGGCGATCTCGGTCAGACGCTCCTGGACGTCCTGGAGCTCCTGCTGGAAGACTTCGCGCATGGGGGATGTGCCTCTCTGATGCGTACCGGACGAGTGTCGTCAGCCCAGGTGAACGAACGGTGACCTGCGGCTGAACACCTCTCGATCGGAGGGCGGAACTGCGCCGGAGCGGGGTGAACGGCGTCGGAACCCCGCGTGACGATCCCTACACTGGCGGCATGGACAACGCGTGGCTCGTGCCACTGTCGATGCTCCTCGGCGGGGTCTTCGGCGCAGGGGTCGTGGTGCTGGTCATCACGGCGGAGCGCACGGCCCGGGCAGCCGACGTCGCGGAACGGACGCTGCCCGACGGTGTCGCCGCGGTCATCGCCACGATGCACAACCCGGCCGTGGTCGTCGACCCGTCGAACACGGTCGTCGCCGCGTCACCGCAGGCACTGACGGTGGGGCTCGTCGTGCGTCGGAAGCTCGTGCACGCCGAGCTCGTCGACCTCGTGGACCGGGTGCGCAGGAGCGGGGAGATGGGCTCCGAGGACCTCGAGCTGCCCCGCGGGCGCAGCGGGGAGGTGGTCGGCTACCTGAGCTTCCGGGCGGCCCAGCTCGGCAACCGCTACGTGCTCGTCACCGCGGACGACCTGACCGAGAGTCGCCGCATCGACGAGGTCCGGCGCGACTTCGTGGCGAACATCTCGCACGAGCTGAAGACCCCCATCGGGGCGATCGGCCTCCTCGCCGAGACCCTGGTGGTCGCGGCCGACGACCCCGACCACGTGAAGAAGTTCGCCGGCCAGCTCATCACCGAGTCGGAGCGCCTCGGGGCCCTGACGAAGGACATCATCGAGCTCTCCCGACTGCAGTCCGTCGACACGCTCGAGAGCAGCGAGGAGACCTCCGTCGACAAGATCGTGCAGGCCGCCGTCGACGCGAACGAGGTCGTCGCCCGCGCCCGCGAGATCGAGATCGTCCGGGCGAAGCGGTCGAAGCTGCGGGTCATGGGTGACCCCGGGCTGCTGCAGGTCGCGGTGTCGAACCTCATCGCGAACGCCGTCAAGTACTCCCCGGACCACACCCGCGTCGGCGTCGGCGTCCGGTCCACCAAGGGCTTCGTCGAGATCGCGGTCACCGACCAGGGCGTCGGCATCCCGGAGGCCGACCTCGACCGCGTGTTCGAGCGCTTCTACCGCGTCGACCCCGCGCGGTCCCGGGCCACCGGCGGCACCGGCCTCGGTCTCGCCATCGTCAAGCACGTCGTCGGCAACCACGGCGGCGACGTCCGCGTCTGGTCGCAGCCCGGCAAGGGCTCGACCTTCACGATCCGCCTGCCCGAGGCGGATCCCGAACTCACCACCGCACTCGAAGAGCAACTGGAAGAGCAGCCATCGTGACCAAGATCCTCATCGTCGACGACGAGCCGGCCCTGAGCGAGCCCCTGGAGTTCCTCCTGCAGCGCGAGGGGTACGAGACCTCCGTCGCCGCGGACGGCGTGACCGCGCTGTCGAAGTTCGACGCCGAGAACCCCGACCTGATCCTGCTCGACCTCATGCTGCCCGGGCTGAGCGGCACCGAGGTGTGCCGGCAGGTCCGCACGCGGTCGAACGTGCCGATCATCATGCTCACCGCCAAGGACTCCGAGGTGGACATCGTCGTCGGGCTCGAGCTCGGCGCCGACGACTACGTGACGAAGCCGTACTCGACGCGCGAGCTGCTGGCGCGCCTGCGGGCCGTGCTGCGTCGGCGGACCGAGGACGACCCGGGTGACAGCGGCATCCTGCAGGTCGGCGGGATCCGGATGGACGTCGAGCGGCACACGGTGTCGGTGGACGGGTCCGAGACGCCGATGCCGCTCAAGGAGTTCGAGCTGCTCGAGCTGCTGCTCCGGAACGCCGGGCGCGTGCTCACCCGCGGGCAGCTCATCGACCGGGTGTGGGGCTCCGACTACTTCGGCGACACGAAGACGCTCGACGTGCACATCAAGCGCATCCGCTCGAAGATCGAGCGGGTGCCGAGCGCCCCGGAGATCCTGGTGACGGTGCGCGGCCTGGGGTACCGGATCGAGGGCTGAGCCCGCGCCCCGTCGCCGCCGTCCGCGGCACGCTGGCCGTCCGCTGCCGGACGTCCACTGCTGACGGGCGACGCACTGGAGGCCCGGTGCCGGTTCCGGGAACCGCCACCGGGCCTCCGGTGCGTTGCGTCACGTTCGTCGCGCCGGTCCGGCGCGCAGCGATCAGACGGTGTCGCTGTCAGTTGGTGCCGCTGTCGCCCTCGGACGAGTCGGTCTGCGAGTCACCCGACTGCGTGCCCGGGGCGGTCGCGTCGCCGGTCGGCTCGGAGCCGCTCTCCGACGGGGAGGTCGACCGCATCGACGGCGTGGCCGACGGCGAGGTCGAGGGGGCGAGCGTCTGGTACTCCTCGAGCGCGCTGGTCAGCACCGGCACGCTGGCCGAGACGCCCTCGGCGCCGGAGTACGAGAAGTACGTCTTGACGAGCGAACCCGGGACCACGTCGGAGGCGTCGAACAGGACGGCCTGCGAGTCGGCGACCTTCGAGCCCTGCCCGTCGGTGCCCTCCTCCGAGCCCGCCTCGGAGGTCTGGGATGCGTTCGGGGTGTTCGCGCCGAGGTCGGCGCGGCTGTTGCCCGGGACGACGACGGTCTGCGTGTCGCCGCCGACCTCGATCGAGAGGGTGATCTCCTTCGACCCGGTGTTGACGATCGTGCCGACGAAGCGGGCGTCGTCCTCCTGGTCGCTGATGAACAGCGCGTTGCGGATGTCGATCGAGCCGGTGCTCACGTTCACGCCGTCGGTGATCTGCTTGATCTCCGTGGTGTGCGCGGGCGACATGAACTCGCAGCCGGTGGCGCCGAGCGCGATGGTTGCCGCAACGGCGACGGACACGAGTACCCGAGCTCGCAAGAGATTCCTCCGGAAGATCACGATGTGGACCAGGCGGTCCGCGTCCATCCTACCGATCGTCTGGGGTGCGGGCCGCCCAGGCCCCTTACCCGAAACGCCCTTGTGGTAAACTGGGGGTCCTGGGAACGGAGCCTGATACATGCAATTCGAGGTCGGCGAGACCGTCGTCTACCCCCACCACGGGGCGGCAACCATCTCTGAAGTCAAGACGCGCGTCATCAAGGGCGAGGAAAAGGTCTACCTGAAGCTGCGTGTCACGCAGGGTGACCTGACGATCGAGGTGCCGGCGGACAACGTCGACCTGGTCGGCGTCCGCGACGTCATCGGCAAGGAAGGCCTCGACAAGGTCTTCGAGGTCCTGCGGGCACCCTTCACGGAAGAGCCCACCAACTGGTCGCGCCGGTACAAGGCAAACCTGGAGAAGCTGGCGTCGGGCGACGTCATCAAGGTGTCCGAGGTCGTGCGCGACCTCTGGCGCCGTGACCAGGACCGCGGGCTCTCCGCGGGCGAGAAGCGGATGCTGGCGAAGGCCCGGCAGATCCTGATCTCCGAGCTCGCCCTGGCCGAGAAGACCGACGAGGACAAGGCATCGACCGTCCTCGACGAGGTCCTCGCCTCCTAGCGCGAACCGCAGCTGGACCACACGACGACGACCGTCCTGCTCCCCGACCGGGTGAGCAGGGCGGTCGTCGTCGTCGCGGCGGGTTCGGGCACACGGCTCGGCATCGGTGACGCGAAGGCGTTCGTGCCCGTCGCCGGGGAGGCGATGCTCACGCGTGCGGTGCGCACCGTGCTCACGCTGGCCGAGCCGACCGTCGTCGTGGTCGTCGCACCCGCGGCCCGGCTCGACGAGTGCCGTGCCCTGGTCGCCGCCGTCGCCGGACCCGCGGTCGACCTCACCGCCGTCGTCACGGGTGGCGCGGACCGGCACGCGTCGGTGCAGGCGGGCCTCGACGCCCTGCCGGACGGCATCGAGTGGGTCGGCGTCCACGACGCGGCACGCTGCCTGACCCCGGCCGCCCAGTTCGACGCGGTGTTCACCCGTGCGCGGGAGACCGGCGACGGCGTCGTCCCGGCCCTGCCCGTCACGGACACGGTCAAGCGGGTCGAGGGTGACGTCGTGGTCGAGACCGTGGACCGGTCTGCGCTCGTCGGGGTGCAGACGCCGCAGGTCTTCCCGCTCGCCCGGCTCCGGGACGCCTACGCGGTCGCCGAGCGGTCCGAGACCGACGACGCGGGGGTGTACCGGGCAGCGGGTGGCACCGTGCGGACGGTGCCGGGTGATGCGGACGCGTTCAAGATCACCACGCGGTGGGACCTGGCACGGGCCGAGGCGCTCGTCGCCACCCGCGCGGGTGCTGCCGCCACGGTACCCGCCGTCCGGGTGGGGCTCGGCGTCGACGTGCACGCCTTCGACCCGGCATCGCCCTGCCGGGTCGGGCTGCTCGACTTCCCCGGCGAACCCGGTCTCGCGGGGCACAGCGACGGCGACGCGGTGGCGCACGCGGTCTGTGACGCCCTGCTGTCGGCGGGCGGACTCGGGGACATCGGCGGCCGGTTCGGCACGTCCGACCCGCAGTACGCCGGTGCCGCCGGTGCCGTCTTCGTCCGCGGCGCCGTCGAGCTGCTGCGGGCTGCCGGGCTGGTGCCGACGTCGGTCACGGTGCAGGTGATCGGCAACCGCCCACGCATCGGTGCACGGCGCGACGAGATGCAGGCCGCCCTGGCCGCGGTCGTCGGCGCTCCGGTGGCCGTCTCCGGCACGACGACGGACGGCCTCGGCCTGACCGGGCGCGGCGAGGGGCTCGCGGCGATCGCGACCGCCGTCGTCCGCCCGGCCTGAGCCCAGCGGCCCGCACCGGGTTCCGACGCCGGGACCGCCCGACGTCCTAGGCTTGTGGCGTGACCGTTCGCCTGTACGACTCCCGCGCCGCAGCCGTCGTCGACCTCGTCCCGCTGGTCGACGGACAGGTGAGCATGTACGTCTGCGGTCCGACCGTGCAGTCGTCCCCGCACATCGGACACCTGCGCTCGGCACTCGTGTACGACGTCTGGCGCCGGTGGCTGACGTACCGCGGGTACCGGGTGACCCTCGTGCGGAACGTCACCGACATCGACGACAAGGTGCTCGACCTCGCCGCGGGCACCGACGAGCCGTGGTTCGCCCGGGCGTACCGCGTCGAGCGGGAGTTCACCGCGGCCTACGACGCCCTCGGCATCCTGCCGCCGACCTACGAGCCACGGGCGACCGCGAGCGTCCCGCAGATGCACGAGATCATCGAGCGGCTGATCGAGCGCGGGCACGCGTACGCCGCTGCCGACGGCACGGGCGACGTGTACTTCGACACCGGCAGCTGGGAGTCGTACGGCGCCCTGACGCGCCAGCGTCGCGAGGACATGGTCGAGGCAGCCGACGCCGACCCGCGCGGCAAGCGGGACCCGCGGGACTTCGCGCTGTGGAAGGGCGCCAAGCCGGGGGAGCCGACGACGGCGACCTGGGACTCGCCCTGGGGTCCGGGTCGCCCGGGCTGGCACATCGAGTGCTCGGCGATGTCGCGGCGCTACCTGGGCCCGGCGTTCGACATCCACGGCGGCGGCCTCGACCTGCGCTTCCCGCACCACGAGAACGAGCTTGCCCAGTCCACCGCCGCCGGTGACGCCTTCGCGAGCCACTGGCTGCACAACGGGCTCGTCACGGTCGAGGGGCAGAAGATGTCGAAGTCCCTCGGCAACTCGATCTTCGCCGCGGAGTTCCTCGGGGCCGCCCGTCCCGCCGTGGTCCGCTACTTCCTCGGAGCCGCGCACTACCGGTCGTCGATCGACCACCACGAGGGGTCCCTGGCCGAGGCCGAGGCGGCGTACGACCGCATCGAGGGCTTCCTCGCCCGCGCCGGAGCCCGGCTCGCGGGGGTCCCGCTCCGCGATGCACCGTCCGTGCCCGACGCGTTCGCTGCCGCGATGGACGACGACCTCTCGGTGCCCCAGGCGCTGGCCGTGCTGCACGACACCGTGCGTGCCGGGAACGCCGCCCTGGACGCCGACGATGCGGAAGCGCTCGGGACCGCGTACCATCAGGTGGCCGCGATGGTCGAGGTCCTCGGCATCGACCCGCGAGCGGCCCACTGGTCCGGCGGTGCGCAGGACGTCTCGGCCGCACCGCTCGCCGCGCTCGTCGACCGCCTCGTGCAGGAGCGCGCCGACGCCCGTGCGGCACGCGACTTCGCCACGGCGGACCGGGTGCGGGACGACCTCGCAGCCGCGGGGATCACCATCGAGGACACCGCAGCAGGAACACGCTGGAGCATCGCCTGACAACGGCCGTGCCGGACAGGAGAGAGCAATGAAGAACGTCTCGGGGAGCAAGAAGGGCCGGCCCGGCGCCGTCCGCTCCGGCCGCAAGGGCAACAAGCAGGTCGGCTCCGGCGGCCAGGGCGCGCAGGCGCTCGAGGGCCGGAAGCCGACGCCGAAGGCCGAGGACCGTCCGTACCACCCCGCCGGCAAGCGCAAGGCGGCGAAGGAGCGACTCGACGCAGCGCGTGGACGCCACGGTGCCTCGAGTGCACCGCAACAGCGCACCGGTCGCCCGCCGCAGCGCAAGAGCGACGATTCCGAGCTCGTGACCGGGCGCAACTCCGTGCTCGAGGCGCTGCGGACGAAGACCCCCTCGACGACGCTCTACATCGCCGCCCGCATCGAGGTCGACGACCGCGTCAAGGAGATCCTGGCGCTCGCCAACCACCGCGGTGTCCCGATCATGGAGATCATGCGGCCGGAGCTCGACCGCATCACCGGGCACGACAGCGTCCACCAGGGCGTCGCGCTCAAGGTGCCGGCCTACGAGTACGCCGTCGCCGAGGACATCGCCGAGCGCGCGTTCTCCCGCGACCAGGTCCCGCTCATGGTGGCGCTCGACGGCATCACCGACCCGCGGAACCTCGGTGCGATCATCCGGTCGACCGCGGCCTTCGGCGGGCACGGCGTCATCGTGCCGCAGCGTCGCTCGGTCGGCGTGACCGCGTCGGCGTGGAAGACGAGCGCCGGTGCCGCTGCCCGGACGCCCGTCGCGATGGCGCCGAACCTCACGCAGACCCTCAAGTCGCTGAAGTCGATGGGGCTCTTCGTGCTCGGTCTCGACGGCGACGGGGACGTCGAGCTCGACGCCCTCGAGCTCGCCGACCGGCCGATCGTGATCGTCGTCGGCTCCGAGGGCAAGGGGCTGTCGCGCCTGGTCACCGAGACCTGCGACGCGATCGTCTCGATCCCGATCTCGAGCGCCACCGAGTCGCTCAACGCGGGCATCGCCGCGAGCGTCACCCTGTGGGAGGTCGCACGGCGCCGTCGCGCCGAGTAGCGCTTCCCGCACCCCGCCACTCGCACGACGCAACGTCGGCGGCTCCCCGCAGCGCTCCAGCACTGCGAGCAGCCGCCGACGTCGCGTTCAGCGGAGGGCGCCGCGCCGGTCAGACCGTGGCGCGCCAGTCCTCGACGTCGTCCTCGTCGGACTCGGCGGCGTCGTCGTCGACCACGGGGATCGGCAGCGTCATCGACGAGGTCGGCGGGTTGATGAGCAGCCGCTCGTCCCGACGGTGCCGCAGCACGTCGTTGATGTAGGCGGTCGTGGCCTCCGGCAGGGAGACCGACCGTTCCTCCTCCTGCGACATGTACCAGCGGTGCTCGAGCAGCTCGTGGAACACCTCGGCGGGCTCGAGCCGACCGCGCAGGTCCCGGGGGATCGACCGCACGACGGGCTCGAAGACGCGCGAGACCCACTCGTGCGCCACCATCTCCTCGTCGAGCTGGTCGCGACCGTTCCGCGCCCGGTAGGCGTCGAGGTCGTTGAGCAGCCGTCGCGCCTGGTTCTCGCCGGCGTCGAGCCCGGTCAGCCGCAGCAGCCGACGCTGGTGGTGCCCGGCGTCCACGACCTTCGGCTGGATCCGGACCTGCGAGCCGCCCTCGGTGGTGTGGATCGAGAGCTCCTCGATGTCGAACCCGAGTGCGTTGAGCCGCTCGACGCGGTCGTTGATGCGCCAGCGTTCCCTGACGTCGAACTGCTCGGTGCCGGTCAGTTCCTTCCAGAGCGTCCGGTACTGCGCGACGATCCGGTTGGACACGTCCACCGGGTCGGCGTTCTCGTCGAGGCGGCCTCCGGCCTCGAGGTCGAGGAGCTCGCCGGCGATGTTCACCCGGGCCACCTCGAGGTCGTTCTCGCGCTGGCCGTTCGACAGCCCGCCCGGGTAGAGCTTGCCGGTCTCGGCGTCGACCAGGTACGCGGCGAAGGCTCCGGCGTCGCGGCGGAACAGGGTGTTCGACAGCGAGACGTCACCCCAGTAGAAGCCGATGACGTGCAACCGGACGAGCAGCAGGGCGAGGGCGTCGACGAGACGCGTCGCGGTCTCCGGCCGCAGGGTCTGCGAGTACAGCGCCCGGTAGGGCAGCGAGAACCGCAGGTGTCGCGTGACGAGCACCGGGTGCAGGGGGTCGCCGTGCTCGTCGACGCGGTTCGTGATCACCGCGACCGGGTCGACGCACGGCACGTCCATGCGCTGCAGCGTGCGGAGCATCTCGTACTCGGCACGGGCCACCTCTTCGCCGGTCTCCTTGACGGCTGCGACGTACCCGCTCAGGTGGACGAACCGCACGAGGTGCCGCGAGATGCCCTTCGGCAGGGCGACGATGACGTCGTCGGGCCAGTCCTCGAGCGGCAGGTCCCACGGCAGGTCGAGCAGGCCGGGGTCGACGGTGGCGGCGGTGATGGACATGGAGTCGGGCACGGGTGGCTCCTGTTGGTGCGGTGACCGGGGTCGGTCCGGCGGTCTGACGGACGGGAGGCGCGGGGGCC
>CAJYIG010000215.1 GCA_913774725.1 uncultured Curtobacterium sp.
CATCGCGATGGGCACGATCAAGCCGAAGCCGTGGGTCGTCGACGGCGAGGTCCGCTCGCGCATGGTGACCACGATCGGCGCCTCGTTCGACCACCGGGTCGTCGACGGCGACGTGGCATCGCGCTTCGTGCACGACATCGCCTCGGTGCTCGAGGAGCCCGCGCTCCTGCTGGACTGACGCTCGAGCGTCGGTCCCGGTCCGGCCCGGTGCTGCGGGATGCCGCAGTCCCCGGCCGGATCGCGCGGACGTCGCGTGGTGTCCACCCGCTTGTCGGCGGTCAGGGTGATGATCGGAGCATGGCCCACCAGCTCCTGACCCCACAGCAGGAGATCCGGACGGATCGCCTGGTGCTGACACCGCTCACGCCCGCCGACATCGACGACGCGCACGCGGTCTTCTCCGACGCGCGGACGTGGGAGCACCTGCCCGCCGGGCGCCACACCGACCGTGCGACGACGGTCGACCTGGTGCAGCGGAAGATCGGTGGCCGAGCCCGGCACGGACTGGCCTCGTGGACCGTCCGCACTGCCGACGGTGCCTACGTGGGGATCGGTGGCGTCGACATGACCGCGGCGGGGGTCTGGAACCTCGGCTACCGGCTCGATCCAGCGGCGTGGGGGAAGGGGTTCGCGAGCGAGGTCGCGGCTGCAGCGGTCGACCAGGCGCACCGGACGGCGCCGTCCGCGCCCGTGACCGGCCGGGTGCTGACGAACAACCCTGCGTCGGCCGCGGTGCTCCGGAAGGCCGGGCTGTCGCTCGTCTGGCAGGGGACGACGTCGGCGGTGACGCCGGACGGCGTGCTCCGTCAGGTCTGGACCGACCACGAGCTCACCGACGACCAGTTCGCCTGGCTCGTCCGCAACGCCTGACCCGCACCGGTCACCCCGCCGCCCTGGTCACCCCGCCGCGGCGGACAACGCGTCCGCCAGCGGTCCGACGTCCTGCCGGAACGACCACTGCACGGTGTTCCAGTCGTGCCCGCTCCCCGGCGCCGACTCGATCGACACGGTCGCCCCGGCCTTCCGCGCGGCCGCTCCGAGCTCCCGGGCGTTCTCGCTGAACTCCCGGTCGGCCGACCCCGCCGTCAGCCACAACGCGTGCCCGCCGAGCCCGTTCGCCCGCATCTGCGCGATCGGCGCCGCCGCACGCCAGCGGGCGACCGAGCCGCCGAACGCCTGGTCGGCGCTGTGCCGCGGTGACTGGTCGATCGGCTGCAGCTCGCTCGACACCGCCAGCGCCGCGCCGAACTCGTCCGGGTGACCGGTGACGAACTGCATCGCGCAGGTCGCGCCCTGCGAGAACCCGGCGAGCCCCCAGGCCTTCCGGTCCTGCGTGGCCGGGAGGTTCGCGGTGATCCACGCCGGGACGTCCTGCGTGACGTAGGTCGCGACGTTCCCGAGCCGCGAGTCGACGCACATCGTGTTCCGGCCCGGCGCGGAGAGCTGGTCGACGCTCACCACGATGGGTGCGCGACCGTCGTGGGCGCGTGCGTAGGCGTCGAGCGGCTCGGCGAGGCGCCCGGCGGTGAACAGGTCACCCGGAGCGCCGGGCTGCCCCGAGAAGGCGAGGACGACCGGCAGCGGTCGGGGGTCGCGCACGAGCGCCGCGGGCGGGAGCCACACGACGGCCGGACGGGCGTCGAAGTGCGAGCGGGTGCCGGGGATCTCGACGGTGCGGACGATGCCAGCACCGGGCATCGTGTCCAGGGGTGCGGCGTCCGGGTCGTACGCCGGCCAGGGGTTGCTCTGCACGACGGTGCCGAGCGTCGGGTACTTGGCGAACTCCACGTTGATCCCGAGCGCGGGGACGAGGACCGCCGCCGGCACCAGGACGACGGCCAGCGTCCGGCGCCAGCGTCCGCCCTGCACGATCGCGGTGACGGCGAGCGCGAGAGCAGCCCCCGCGAACGCCACCCACATCTGCGTGACCGGGCTCAACGCGACGCCGAACAGGTCGACGACGTGCGTCAGGAACCAGCACACGGCCAGCAGGACGAGCGCGGCAGCGGCTGCGACGACGGCTCGGAGCCGCACGCGACGCCAGGCCGCGGGGGAGCGCCAGGACCGGACCGCCGGCAGCAGCACGACGAGTGCGAGCGCGACGAACGCCGCGTCGGCGGGGACGAGCTTCGACGGCGCCTGGAGCTGTGTGGCGAGCAGCCACTCGGTCGGACTCACGAGCGGGCGTCGGCCCCGGCCCGCGCTGCACCGTCCCCGGAGCCCGCCGTCGGACCGGCCCCGGAGCGCTCCGCCGCCGCCGACACGTGCGCCTGCCGGAGTGCCCACAGGTGCTTCGGCCGGAGCCCGGGCACGTACGCCCCGGCGAGGGCCCGGCCCACGCGCGGCACCTGCAGGGCCGACGGCACGACCAGCCAGAGCGGCTCGTGCCGGGCGCCGAACTTCTCCTTGAAGCGCTGCAGCGAGCGGCAGCCGTACACCGGCTCGAGCACCCGGGCGCGCAGCCGCGCCCCGTGCGTGACGAGCGGACCGGCGCCGGCGTGCACGGCGAGCGGCGTGCCGGACAGGCTGATCGTGCGGAGCCCGGCCTCGCGGGCGCGCAGGGCGGTCCGGGCGATGAGGAACTCCATCACACCGGGCATCCCGTCGTCGCCACGGCGCATCACGTCGAGGGTGTAGCCGACCAGGGCGCCGTGCTCGTGCACGGGCAGCCAGCTCGTCACCGCGTCGACGCGACCGTCCGCCGTGACCGCGAGCACCAGCCGCACCTCGGGGTCGTCGAGCTCGCGCAGTCCGCCGAGCGTGAAGCCCATCTCGGGCAGGCGTCGGTCCGCAGCCCAGCGGGAGCACACGGCCTCGACCTGGGCACGCCGGTCGGGGTCGAGGGCGTCGAAGGTGGTCCACTCGTCGCGGACGCCCTCGCGGTCGGCGCGGTTCGACGCCGTCCGCAGGTCCTGCCGCTTCTTCCCGCGCAGGTCGAACGTGTCGAGGTCGAGCACGCACTCCACCCCGACGGGCAGCGCCGTCCAGCCCTCCGCCACCAGCAGCTCGCGGACCGGCTCGTGCACGCTGGTGAACGCCGGTGTCCAGCCGTTCCGCTCGCAGGACGCGGTGAAGGCGGCGAGCACCGCGGCACGGTCCTCGGCGGCGCAGGCGGGGTCGGAGACCGTGAGTGCCACGGTCCCGCGCACCCGGTACGCCACCGCACCACGGCCCTCCGGGTCGGTCCAGGTGGCGTTGCCCTGCCACGTGCCCATGTGGCCGAGGGAGCCCGCGTCGCCGCGACGCAGCATCCCGCGGTACTCCTCGCTGCAGTCGGTCGCGGCCCGGAAGCGCGCGCGGACGAGCCGCTCGCGCAGCAGCACGACGGCGAGCAGCACGGCGGCGGGCACCAGCCAGGCACCGAGCAGCGTCACCTGCCACTCGACGGCGTCGAGTCCGAGTCCGTGCCACTGCACGTCGCCGCCGGAGAGCGGCTCGAGCAGGAAGACGTCCGACAGCACCGCCGTCAGCGTCACCAGGACGGCCGCGGCGAGCACGACCCCCGCGCGTCGGCCGCGCTGCACGAGCCATGCCGACCCGAGCAGCAGGACACCGACGGCGACGGTCGCGCGGTCGCTCATCGCGTCGGCGAACGGCGAGAGGACCCCGTCCGGGTCCGGCACGACGAGCGTCACGAGGGTCCCGGCGCCGAGCGCCGCGAGCGCGCCGACGACCACGGTGCGCGGGTTCCGCAGGGCGGGGTGCGTCGTCCGCGGGGACGCGGTGGACGGACGGGAGGCCCGGCGCACCACGACCGCACCGGCCGCGGTCCCGAACAGGGTCGCCAGGGCCCGTGCCAGGTCCGACCCGTGGCCGGCGAACAGCACGAGGGTGAGGACGACGGTCCAGAGCACGGCGCGGACGCGGTGCCGTCGCTGCTCGGGCATCGTCGCCGACGCCGCTCCGAGCAGGGCGGTGGCCACGATCGACGGGGCGAACAGCGGTTCACCCGCTGCCGCCTCGGCGTGCGCCTCGCCCGCCGCCTGGCCGACGGCGACCGCGAGCAGGGTCACGAGCACCGCGAGTGCCGGAGCGGCGACCCCGACGACGACGGTCCGGACCGATCCGAGCGCGCGCTCCGCGAGGACGACCGCGAGCACGACGGCGCCGAGCGCGAGCAGTGCGACGGGCGGGTGGTGCGGGAAGTCGGGTTCCGCGTGGGCGATCCGGGCGGAGACGACGAGCACGACCGCGGCGACGGCGGTGGCCACGGAGACCGGTGCGCGTCGGAGGTGTGCGAGGAGGGATGCGGGTGCCACGGTGTCATCCCACCGCACTCGGCGCCGCTGCCGCATCGGACCGCGGGGTGGATCCCGGTGGCCGATCGGCCATCCGGTGTCCTCCGATCGTCAACGCGAGGCCGAGGCCGGAGCGGGGACGTGCTCGACGGGCACGCGGAGGTGCAGGGCGAACCCGTCGCCGGGCTGTGGGCCGGACTCCAGGCGCCCACCGAGGAGCGACGCCCGTTCCCCGAGTCCGATGAGCCCCAGCCCGGACCCGGGGAGCTCGAGCCGGTCGGCGCGCGCGGGGCCGTTCACGAGGTCGACGAGCACCTGGTCGCCGTGCAGCCGACCGCTGATCCGGACGACGGCGCCGGGGGCGTGCTTCCGGACGTTCGTCAGGCCCTCCTGCACGAAGCGGTAGACGGCGCGCTGCACGGGCAGCGGCAGGCTCTCGGGCAGGTCGACGGCGACCTCGGTCTCGAGCCCGCTCGCCGCGACGAGCCGGGGCAGGTCGGCCAGCACGGGCTGCGGTGCCATCTCGCGGTCGGTGCCGCCGGAGGCCCGGAGCACCTGGACCATCTCGCGCAGCTCCTGCAGCGTCACGACGCACAGCTGCCGGATCGTCCGCGCGAACGCCCGCTCCTGCTCGTCGCGCCCGGCCATCTGCACGCCACCGGCCTGCACGGCGATCAGGGTCACCTGGTGCGACACCACGTCGTGCATCTCGCGGGCGAGCAGGGCACGTTCACGGGAGAGCGCGACCTCGGCGGCCCGGCGGCGTTCCTCGGCGCGCGAGGCCCCGAGCTCCGCGATCCGGTCGACCAGGACGGCCCGGGTCCGCACGAGCAGCCCGATCGCGAGCGGGCCGAGCGCGAAGATGAGGGCGTAGACGACCGACACGACGACCTCGTCGAACTGCTGGGGAGGGCCGACGACGAAGCCGCTGAACCCGACGAACTGCACGACGGCGGCGACGAGCATCAGCCACCGCCGGTCGGTGCGCTCGCCGAGCGTGAAGAGCGCGATGCTCGCCGCGACGACGCCGGAGCCGATGAACAGGCCGGGCATCGTGAGCGCGAAGGCGAGGACGGGCAGGCGTCGACGGAGGACGAGCGCGCCGGCCGCGACGAGCGACAGCGTGATCTCGGTCGTCGTGGCGCCCGCGATGTCGAGCACGGCGTCGACGACCGCGGCGGTGAGGAAGAGCGCATCGACCAGCCACCAGGGGGCGGGGTGGGCGCGCGCGCGACGGAGGCCGGCGTCGACGAGTGCGTCGAGCCTTCCGTCCGTCCGCTGCAGCAGGCGACGGAGGCGACCGGCGGTGGTCGGATCAGCCATCGAGCAGCCCGGCCTCCGCCGCGCGGAGCGCGAGCTGGACCCGCGTGGTGACGCCGAACGCGGCGAGGAGGGCGCGGACGTCCTCCTTGACGGTGCCGGTGCTGACGCCGATGCGCTGGCCGATCTCGGGGTTGCTGGCGCCCTCGGCGACGAGCCGCACCACGGTGTGCTCCCGCTCGGACAGCTCCGGCGCCGGGGTCGACGGCCGGAGGGCGAAGAGCCGGGTCCGGTCCACGCCCGGTGCCAGGACGATGCCGCCGCGGGCGAGCGCCCGGACGTACTCGGCGAGCGACTCGGGGTCGGTGTCCTTGAGCAGGAAGCCCGCGGCCCCGGACTCCATCGCCCGGGCGACCACCTGGGTGTCGGTGTCGAACGTCGTCAGCATCGCGACGGCCGGGGGCTCGGGCAGCTGCCGGAGCGCGGCGAGCACCTCGAGCCCGTTCACCCGCGGCATGCGGACGTCGAGCAGGACCACGTCGGGGGCGTGCCGGCGCACGGTCTCGACCGCGTCGACGTCACCGCTCGTGGCGACGACGTCGATGTCCGCCGCCGCGCCGAGGATGAGTTCGAACCCGTACCGGACGAGCGTCTCGTCGTCCACGATCACCACCGAGGTCACGCGCGTCATCTTGTCACGGCGTTGGCTTCTCGCATCCTGATCACTACTGTGAGGACCACTGGTCATGTCCGCGCAGGACCAGCTGGGCGGCGACCGCCCCGAGTCGACGAGCACCGGAGCACGAGGACCGCATGACGAGCCGCATCACCGAGGGGGCCGAGCCGAAGCACCAGCAGCTCCGGCGCATCCTGCTCGACCTCGCGACCACCCGGCTGGCACCCGGCGCGGCGATCCCCTCGGAACGGCAGCTCATCGCCGAGTACGGGGTCTCCCGGATCACGGTCCGAGAGGCCCTCGGGCAGCTCGTCAACGAGGGCTACCTCGAGCGCGTGCGCGGCAAGGGCACCTTCGTGGCGCACCGACCCGTGCAGTCCACCCTGCACCTGGCGTCCTTCACCGAGGAGATGCGGGCGCTCGGGCACGTCCCGACGACCGTCGTGCTCGTCCGCGAGGAGCGGGTCCCACCGGCCGACACCGTGGCGGCGCTGCGGCTCGACGCCGGGGACACCGCGTACCACCTCAAGCGTCTGCGCATGGCGGACGGGGCGCCGGTGTCCGTCGACGACGCGTGGCTGTCGGCGGCGGCGTTCCCGGGGCTCCTCGACCAGGACCTGTCCGGGTCGGTGTACTCGCTCGCGGCCGACACGTACGGCACGCCCATCGACCGAGCGCAGCAGACGGTGGCGGCGAAGCCGGCGGCCGACGACGTCGCGACGCTCCTCGGGACGCGGACCGGGGCGCCGCTGCTCGAGTTCGACCGCGTGTCGTTCGCGGCGGACCGGCCGGTCGAGCACGCCCGCTCGTGGTACCGGTCGGACCGCTACCGGGTGCAGATGGAGGTCACCGCCCGCCGCCCGGCCGCGTAGCCGGGCGGCCTCGAGCCCGCCGTGGTCTGTTCCGCGAAAGCGACAGGCTGCGCCCGGAAGTACGTGGAGGTCTGTCGCGTTCGCGGAGGACTCCGAGCCGAGTCCGCGCGTCAGACGGTGAAGAGCGTGGCGCCCTCGGGCAGCGTCGAGCCGACTGTCGACTGCTCGACCGAGTCCGGCGTGCTGCCGAGCACGACGACCGGGCAGACGGGGGAGTAGCCGGCGGCCTCGATCACGCGCGGCGTGAACCGCACGACCGGGTCCCCGGCACGCACGGAATCACCCTCGGACGCGAGCAGCTCGAAGCCCTCGCCGTGCAGCTTCACGGTGTCGATGCCGACGTGCACCAGGACGTCGGTCCCCGCCGAGCCCTGCAGCGCGAACGCGTGCGGGTGCAGCTTCACGATCGAGCCGTCGACCGGCGCGACCGCGGTGACCGTCCCCTCGGCACCCGTCGGGTCGACCGCGACCCCGGCGCCGACGAGCTGTCCGGCGAACACCGGGTCCGGCACGTCGGCCAGTGCGACGACCGGGCCCGCGAACGGGGTCCGGACCGCCGTCACGACTCGTCGCCGTCGATCGCGTCGTTGATGTCCTGCGCGAGGTTGTCCGCGACCGGACCGACGATGACCTGCCACCCGGTGCCACCGCCGACGACGGCCTGCGCGCCCGCGGCCTGCAGGGCGGCCTTGTCCACGAGGTCGCCGTCCTCGACCTCGACGCGGAGGCGCGTGATGCAGCCCTCCACCTCGTCGATGTTCTCGGCGCCACCCAGTGCGGCGATGATGTCGGCTGCCGTGATGTCGGCCATCGTTTCCTCCTCGTTGCGGATTCCGTGCCGGGTTGACACGCATCTGGTCGCCGGTTCAGACTACGGAACTGGTCATGACCGGACAGGACCGCTCCCGGCGGTACCGCCGAGGCTACCCGGGCCGTGCACGTGACTCAACTCCCCAGTGCCCCAGCTCCACCCGATGACGAGAGGACCGCCGATGAGCACCGCTGCTGCAACGGACGTGCCGGAGAAGAAGACCCCGAAGAAGCAGTCGAGGCTCTTCGCGAACGCCCAGCGGCTCGGGCGGAGCCTGCTGCTGCCCATCGCCGTGATGCCGGCCGCCGGCATCCTCAACCGCATCGGCCAGCCGGACCTCCTCGGAGCGATCCCCGGCTTCGAGACCGGTGCAGGCGTCATCTCCGCTGCCGGGCAGGCGATCTTCACGTGGCTGCCGCTGCTCTTCGCGGTCGGCATCGCGATCGGCTGGGCGAAGAAGTCCGACGGCACCACGGCCCTCGCCGCGGTCGTCGGCTACATGGTCATGCACGAGGTGTGGAAGGTCATGTCGCCGATCGTCCTCGCGGGCGTGAAGGACGCGAACGGCGACCAGGCCACCATCAACTTCGGCGTGCTCGGCGGCATCGTGATGGGTCTCGTCGCGGCGAACCTCTGGCAGCGCTTCCACCGGACGAAGATGCCTGACTTCCTCGGGTTCTTCTCGGGCCGCCGCCTCGTCCCGATCCTGACCGCGGCCGCCGGCCTGGTCATCGCCGTGCTCATGTCCTTCGTGTACCGGTACTTCGACATCGCGCTGACCGCAGCCGGGCAGGCCGTCGCGGACAACGCCGTCCTCGGCGGCGGGGTCTTCGGGTTCGCGAACCGCATGCTCATCCCCGTCGGTCTGCACCAGCTGCTGAACTTCTTCCCGTGGTTCCAGCTCGGCAGCTTCACGAACGCGGCCGGCGACATCGTGCACGGCGACATCCCCCGCTTCCTCGCGGGCGACCCGACGGCCGGCATCTTCCAGACCGGGTTCTTCCCGATCATGATGTTCGCGCTGCCCGCCGGCGCGCTCGCGATCTGGCGGAACGCGAAGCCGCAGAACCGCAAGCTCGTCGGCGGCATCATGTTGTCCGCGGCGCTGACCTCGTTCGTCACGGGCATCACCGAGCCGCTCGAGTACTCGTTCATGTTCGTGGCGTTCCCGCTCTACGTCATCCACGCGGTGCTCACCGGCACCTCGCTCGCGCTGGTGAACGCGCTCGGGATCCACGACGGGTTCTCGTTCTCGGCGGGAGCGATCGACTACGTGCTCAACTTCGGCAAGGCGGACGGGGCGATCTGGCTCATCCCCATCGGTCTGGGCTACGCCGTCGTCTACTACGTCCTGTTCTCGTTCGTGATCAAGAAGTGGAACCTGCGGACGCCCGGCCGCGAGGACGACGCGATCGCCGACAGCACGATCGACGCGGCCACCAAGGCCTGAGCGGGGACCTGTCGGCCTGGAGGCGCGCTGCCAGCTGGCGGCGTCCTCCCTCGCTGGCTCGGTCGGCGCGCCCCGCGCAACGCTTCGCGTTGCCGCTGAGCGGGGCGCGCCAGACCGTCAAGTGGTTGATTTTGACAACCGTTATCAGCAAGTCGTACGCTCGCAGCATGCAGAACCGCCGCCTCCTCGCCCTGCCGCTCGTCGTCGGCGCCGCCGCGCTCGCGCTGACCGGCTGCGCCACGTCCTCCGCCTCCGGTGATGCCTCGGGTGACGGCCCCGTCCGGGTCGTCGCGTCGACGAACGTCTACGGGTCGATCGCGCAGGAGATCGGCGGCAAGGACGTCGAGGTCACGAGCATCCTCGACGACCCCTCGCAGGACCCGCACTCGTTCGAGTCGAGCGCCACGACCCAGCTCGCGGTGTCGAAGGCCGACCTGCTCATCGAGAACGGCGGCGGGTACGACGACTTCATGACCACCCTGGCGAAGGCATCGGGCACGAAGGCCGACACGATCAACGTGGTGGAGCTGTCCGGGCTCGACGAGGGCGGTGACGCGGAGTTCAACGAGCACGTCTTCTACGACTACCCGACGATGGTGAAGCTCGTCGCCGACGTCGAGCAGCGCCTGACGAAGCTCGACTCCGCGCACGCCGACACCTTCGAGCGGAACGCGAAGGCCCTCACCACGAAGCTCGAGGACCTCGAGGCGCAGACCGCCGCAGCGAAGGAGAAGGTCGACGGCGAGAAGGTGTCGTACACCGAGCCCGTCCCCGGCTACCTGTTCGACGCGATGGGACTCGACAACGTGACGCCGGAGGCCTTCTCGGAGGCGATCGAGGAGGGCGACGACGTCCCGCCGGCCGCGCTCAACGACACCCTGAAGCTGTTCACCGAGAAGCAGGTGAAGCTGCTCGCCTACAACGAGCAGACGTCCAGCGCGGAGACCGAGCAGGTCAAGAAGGCCGCCGACCAGGCCGGGATCCCGGTGGTCGGTGTCACGGAGACGCTCCCGAAGGGGGAGGATTACGTCTCGTGGCAGCAGGCGAACATCGACGAGATCACGGGGGCGCTCACGAAGTGACCGCGGTCCAGACCCCCTCGCGAACCGCTGCGGCCCCCGGCCGTGGCGGTTCCGCCGTGCTCGCGCTCCGTGACGCCGCACTGTCCTACGGGTCGCGGACCCTCTGGTCGCACCTCGACCTCGACCTGGCGCCGGGGGAGTTCGTCGCCGTCCTCGGGCCGAACGGCGCCGGCAAGACCTCCTTGCTGCGCACCGTGCTCGGCCAGCAGCGGCTCACGAGCGGCACGATGTCGTTCCTCGGACAGCCCGTCCGTCGCGGACACCGCCGGATCGGCTACATCCCGCAGCAGCGCCTGATGGAGTCCGGCACGCCGCTCCGTGCCAGGGACATGATCGCGCAGGGGGTCACCGGTTCGCGGTGGGGCGTCCTGCCCGCCAGCCGCGCCGAGCGTGCGCGCATCGATCGGATCCTCGACGAGGTCGGCGCGACCGCGTTCGCCGACGCCCCGGTCGCCGAGCTGTCCGGCGGCGAGCAGCAGCGCACCCGCGTCGGACAGGCCATCGCGGCCGACCCGGCGCTGCTCCTGTGCGACGAGCCGCTCATCTCGCTCGACCTCCGCCACCAGCGCGGTGTCACCGAGCTCATCGACCGGCAGCGTCGGCAGCAGGACGCCGCCGTGTTGTTCGTCACCCACGACGTGAACCCGATCCTCGACGTCGTCGACCGCGTCCTGTACATCGCCGGCGGCCGGTTCCGCATCGGTGCTCCCGACGAGGTCCTGCGCGCCGACGTGCTCACCGACCTGTACGGCACGCCCGTCGACGTCGTCCGTACCATGGGCCGGATCGTCATCGTCGGCGCGAACGAGGCCCACGACCAGACCGGAGCGCACCACCACTGCGACCCGGACCCGCCCGCCACCACCTCGGACGAAGGGCGCATCTGATGGACGTGCTGTCGACCGTCTTCTCGTTCCAGGACTACGGCGAGCTCCTCGTGCTCGTCCAGAACTCGATCTGGGCCGGCGCCGTGCTCGGCATCGTCGGCGGGCTCATCGGGCCGTTCGTCGTCGCCCGGAACATGCCGTTCGCGGTGCACGGCATCTCGGAGCTGTCGTTCGCCGGGGCCAGTGCCGCCCTGCTGTTCGGCGTGAACGTCGTCACCGGGTCACTCGTCGGCTCGGTCGTCGCCGCGCTGCTCATCGGGCTGCTCGGGTCCCGGGCGCGGGACCGGAACTCGATCATCGCCGTCCTCATGCCGTTCGGACTCGGGCTCGGCATCCTGTGC
>CAJYIG010000216.1 GCA_913774725.1 uncultured Curtobacterium sp.
CTGATGGACATCGAGCTCGTCGCCCTCGCCGGGCCGCTCGCCCCCGACCACCACGTCGAGGCCGTCCTCGACTGCGGCGTCGACCTGGTCGGCGGTGCACCGCACCTCGCCGCGGACCCCCTGGCCGACGTCGACCGACTGCTCGCGATCGCCGAGCGCCGCGGGGTCGGGGTCGACCTGCACACCGACGAGAGCCTGGACGGGCCGGTCACCCTCGACCACTACGCCCGCGCCGTCACGCGGCTGTCGCGCGACGAGCGCACGGGCAGGCAGTACTCCGCCGGGCACTGCGTCCGGCTCGGCACGCTCGTCCAGGAGCGCCTGGCCGAGGTCGTCGCCGACGTCGCCGAAGCGGACCTCGGCATCATCACCCTGCCGATCACCAACCTGTACCTGCAGGGGTGGCAGCACCCGGTGTCGACGCCGCGTGGGCTCACCGCGATCCGGGCGCTCACCGAGGCCGGCGTGCGGGTCGCCGCGGGCGCGGACAACGTCCGCGACCCGTTCAACCCGGTCGGGCGGAGCGACGCCCTCGAGACGGCGAGCCTGCTCGTGTCGGCCGGGCACGTCACGCCGGACCAGGCGTACGCGATGGTGAGCGACACCGCCCGGAGCGTGATGGGCCTCCCGGCCGCAGGTCCCGCCCCCGGACGGCGGGCCGACCTGCTCGCCATCGCCGCGACGAGCGTCACCGACGCGGTGGCCAACGCGCCCGCCGACCGCATCGTCCTGTCCCGCGGGCGGCTCGTCGCCCGCACCGAGGTCCGCACGACGGTCGCTGCACCGGCGTCCGCCCGTGCCGCGGCCCCCCTCCCCGCCTGACCCCTCGACCCCCACCACCACGAACCCGTGAACCGAGAACCCGAGGTGCCCGTGACCACCACCGCTCCGCCACCCGTCACCACGACGGACACGCTGCTCGACTTCCGGAACGTCGAGATGACCTTCCCGAACGGCACCGTCGCCCTGCAGGGCGTCGACCTCACCGTCGACCGGGGGCAGTTCGTCTCCGTCGTCGGCCCCTCCGGCTGCGGCAAGTCGACCCTGCTCCGCATCGCCTCCGGCCTCGAGTCGGCGTCCGACGGGACCGCCGACGTCGCCGCCGACCGGATCGGGTACGTGTTCCAGGACGCGACCCTGCTGCCGTGGCGCACCGTGCAGGGCAACGTCGAGCTGCTCGCCGAGCTCGGGCACGTGTCGAAGGCCGAACGGGCCGCCAAGGCCGCGCGGGCGATCGACCTGGTCGGGCTGAACGGCTTCGAGACGAACCTGCCGAAGCAGCTGTCCGGCGGCATGCGGATGCGCGTCTCGCTCGCCCGGTCGCTGACGCTCGACCCCGAGCTGTTCCTGTTCGACGAGCCGTTCGGTGCCCTCGACGAGATCACCCGCGAGCGCCTGAACGACGAGCTCCTGCGGCTCTTCGTGGAGCAGCAGTTCGCCGGGCTGTTCATCACCCACTCGGTGTCCGAGGCCGTGTACCTGTCCACCGAGGTCGTCGTCATGTCCGGACGCCCGGGCAGCATCGTCGGCCGGTTCGACGTGCCGTTCCCGATGCCCCGCGACCCCGACATCCGCTTCACCCCCGAGTTCGCCGAGCTGGTCGGCGAGGTCTCGCACGCGCTCCGGGAAGGACACCGCTGATGGTCACCCTGCAGGAGGTCGCCGAGACCCGCGCCGTCCGAGCGGCCGCACGCCGCACCGCCCCGCGCTCCCGCCGGAGCGTGTCCTGGTGGCAGCCGGTCGTCGTCCTCGCCGTGCTCGTCGGCGTCTGGTACGCCGCTGCCGCGTACTACGACCACGTCCGCGGCCTCGCGTTCCTGGTGCCGTACCCGCACCTCGTGGCGAAGGCGATCGTCGCCCCGACGATGCCCGACGGGTCGCCCTCGACCTTCGGCAGCGACCTGTGGTCCGCGCTCGGTCGCACCACGGTGGTGTCCCTCGTCGGCCTCGGCTTCGCGATCGTGATCGGCGTCGTCTGGGCGATGGCGATGGCGCAGGCGAAGTGGCTCGAGCGCTCGCTCTACCCGTACGCAGTCGTGCTGCAGTGCGTGCCGATCCTGGCGCTCGTGCCGCTCATCGGTGCCCTGTTCGGCTACGAGTTCGCCAGCCGGGTGATCGTCACGGTGATGATCGCCCTGTTCCCGATGGTGTCGAACACCCTGTTCGGGCTGCAGTCCGCCGACCGTGGGCAGCGTGAGCTCTTCCGGCTGCAGCGGGCGAGCCGGTTCGCCCAGCTGGTGAAGCTGCAGTTCCCCGCCGCGCTGCCGTCGATCTTCGTCGGTCTGCGGACCTCGGCCGGTCTGAGCGTCATCGGCGCGATCGTCGGCGACCAGTTCTTCCAGCGCGGCAACCCCGGCCTCGGCGTCCTCATCCAGGTCACCGCCTCGCGCCTGATGGGTCCGGAGCTCTACGCGACGATCATCATCGCCTCGCTCTACGGCGTCGCCGTCTTCCTCGTGTTCGGACTCGTCGGCCGCCTGGCCGTCGGGCGCTGGCACGACTTCAGCTGACCGGCCCACCGGTCCCGCTCCACCCCCACAGCACACCCGTCCCGCACCACCCCTCCCCGCACCACCCCTTCCCGACAGCACCACGAGACCCGCACCACGAACGGAGCCTCCATGCGCACCACCACCCGACTCGGCGTCGCGACCGCCGCCCTCGCCGCGACCGCGCTCGCCCTCACCGGATGTGCCGCCGGCTCGTCCTCCGGATCGAGCACGACCGCCGCGACCGCGCAGTCCGCCTCCGGCCCGAAGGTCGACCTGTCCGGGGTCTGCCCCGCGACCGTC
>CAJYIG010000217.1 GCA_913774725.1 uncultured Curtobacterium sp.
TGCCCCCCGGATCACCCCGGCCGGGTGGCGGGGCTGACGACACGGACGTCGCCGCGCCTCCCGCTGTCGGTACCGTTGGTCCGTGCCCCGCTTCCTCGTCGTCCTCGATGCCGATTCCACGCTGCTCGAGGACGAGGTCATCGAACTGCTCGCCGACCACGCCGGGACCCGGCCACAGGTGCAGGCGGTGACGGAGCGCGCCATGCGCGGTGAGATCGACTTCGCCGAGAGCCTCCGGGAGCGGGTCGCGACCCTGGCGGGCCTCCCGGCCGGCGTCTGCACCCGTGCGCAGCAGGCGGTCCGCGTGACGCGGGGTGCCGAGGAGCTCGTCCGCGGCGTGCACGCCGCCGGGGGTACCGTCGGTGTCGTCTCCGGCGGCTTCCACGAGGTGCTCGACCCGTTCGCCTCCCGGCTCGGCCTCGACCACTGCCGGGCGAACCGGCTCGAGTCGGTGGACGGCGTGCTCACCGGTCGCGTGCTCGGTGACGTCGTCGACGCCCACGCGAAGGCGGCGACGCTCCGCGAGTGGGCGCAGGCGGACGGCGTGAACGCCGCGCACACCGTGGCGGTCGGCGACGGCGCGAACGACCTCGAGATGATGCGCGTCGCGGCGCTCAGCGTGGCGTTCGACGCGAAGCCGCGCGTGCGCGAGCAGGCCGACGTCGCGGTCGTGGACCGCGACCTGTCCGTGGTGCTCGCGACGCTCGGCCTGCGCGGCTGACCCGCCGCTCGGCCGGGCGTCCCCGAGGCTCGGTGTCGGCGACCGATCTCGTGCCGGAGGGCGCGAGACCCGTCGCTGGTCCCGAGACCCGGAAGCGTACGTCCGGGTCCCGGGACGACGCAGACGGGCTAGTGGCCCATCCCGAGACCGCCGTCGACCGGGATGACCGCACCGGACACGTAGCCGGCGCCGTCGCTCGCCAGGAACAGCGTGGCGTCGGCGACGTCGTCGACGGTGCCGTAGCGCGCAGCCGGAATCTGCTTCTTGAACTCGGCCTGCAGCTCCTCGGGCAGCGCCGCGGTCATGTCGGTCTGGATGAACCCGGGCGCCACCACGTTCGCGGTGATCCCCCGAGAGCCGAGCTCGCGCGTGATCGAGCGGGCCATGCCGACGAGTGCGGCCTTCGACGAGGCGTAGTTCACCTGGCCGACCTGGCCGTACGCGCCGACGACGCTCGACATGAGCACGATGCGGCCGAACTTCGCCTTCATCATCCCCTTGGTCGCGCGCTTGACGACCCGGAAGGTGCCGGTCAGGTTCGTGTCGACCACGCTGGTGAAGTCCTCCTCCGACATGCGGAGCAGGAGCTGGTCGTTCGTGATGCCGGCGTTCGCGACGAGGACCTCGATCGGCCCGAGCTCGGCCTCGACCTGCGTGAAGGCAGCGTCGACGGAGGCGGAGTCGGTGATGTCGGCGGCGACGGTGAGCGCTCCCTCGGGGCCGCCCTGTCCGCTGCGGGAGGTCACGGCGACGCGGTGTCCCTCGGCGACGAACCGCGCTGCGAGGGCGTGGCCGATGCCGCGGTTGCCGCCGGTGACGAGGACGGTACGGGGGGTGGTCATGATCGCTCCGTTCGAGTGTGGTGACGCGGCGTGCGCCGGTCCGACAGCGAGGCCGTCGGCCGCTGGACACGCCCGGACGAGCGTACCGGAGCCGTTCCCCGCAGCTGTCCCCCGCGCGGCGGGTCAACTGTCGGTGGTCCGGGCTTAGGCTTGACCCTGGCGAATGGAAGAACACCGTATGAAGTCGACGCAGCGCCGGTTCCACGCGACGCACACCCACTCCGGGTCCACGCAGAGCATCACGTCCCTGCCTGACTCCCCCGAGCTGGACCGGGCACACCGCCTGTCCAAGTACGTCTGGCAGATGGCCGTGCGCGTGGTGTGCTTCATCGGCGCGGTCCTCATCTGGACGACCTGGCACACCTGGCTCGCGGTCATCCCGATCGTGCTCGCCGCGGTGATCCCGTGGGTCGCCGTCATCCTCGCGAACGCCGGCAGCCAGGCCGAGAGCGACATCGTGGCACCGGCCGGCGCCATCGAGCTGTACGACGCCGTCGACCCCCGGCTCCGCGAGCAGCAGGAGGACGCCAGGGCCGAGGCCTACCGCGCCGAGCAGAAACGCCTGCGCGAGCAGGCCCAGCACGCGCAGGAGGAGTGGCAGCGCAACGGGGACCGTTCCCGTGTCTGGTCCACGAAGTCCCGGACGCGACGCTGATGGGCGCGACCTTCGACCTGTTCACGGAGCCCGGCTCCACCCCGGTCTGCTCCCGCGCGGGGTGCACGAACACCGCCGAGTGGCGGATCAACTGGCGGAACCCGCGCATCCACGCCGTCGACCGGGTCAAGATCTGGGCCGCGTGCGAGGAGCACTGCGACTTCCTCGCCGACTACCTGCGCTCCCGCTCGTTCCCGGTCCGGGTGACCGGCATGCACGAGGACGTCGACAGCCTCGACGACGTCCGCGCGCGTGAGGACGCCCCGAAGAACGACGTCGGGGTGCGCTCCACCGGCACCGGACGATGACGGACGAGTTCGACCCCACGGCCCGCTACGGCCGGAAGCACGCCGCGAAGCTGCAGCGCGACGACGCGTCCGACCGTGGTGCCGCGTCCGTCGGCCTGACCGCTGCGGACGGCCCGACCGTCGGCTGGGCCTTCGTCCGGAGTCGTCGCTGGCTCGGGTACTTCGCCATCGCGGTGGCGTTCGCGATCATCTGCGCGCTGTTCGGGATGTGGCAGTGGGACCGCCGCAACGAGGCGGTCCGGCAGAACGAGCAGATCGCGCAGAACTACGACCACACCCCGGTTCCGCTCGACCAGGCGCTCCCCCGGGCCTCGTCGTGGGACGACGACCAGCAGTGGCTCCGCGTCGAGGTCACCGGCCGGTACGACGTCGACGACCAGCTCCTCGTCCGGAACCGGGTGCACAACGGGCAGCCCGGGTTCGAGGTCCTCACCCCGCTCGTGACCGCCGACGGTCGCGCGTTCGTCGTCGACCGGGGCTGGGTGCCGACCGGCAACCGGCAGGACGCGCCGGACAGCGTCCCCGCTCCCCCGAGCGGCGAGGTGACCGTGACGGCGCGCCTGCAGCAGAGCGAGCCGCGCATCCCGGGGCGCACCGATCCGTCGCACACCGACCAGGTGCAGTCCGTGACACTCGCCGACGTCGCGGACAAGGTGGGCACGCCGATCTGGACCGGTGCCTACGGCCAGCTCGCGTCCGAGTCGCCCGCGCCTGCCGAGTCCCGCCCCCTCGGCTGGGACCGACCCTCTGCCGACACCGGCCTGCACCTCAGCTACTTCATCCAGTGGTTCCTCTTCGCCGCGGGCGGCTTCGGCTTCCTGGGCTACGTCATGGTGCAGGAGTACCGGAACCTCAACCAGGACGACCCCGAGGAGCGCGAGCGTGCCCTCGAGCGCCAGCGGCGGAAGGACGCCAAGCCGCGGTCCGACGACGAGGTCGAGGACGAGCTGCTCGGCGCACAGCGCTGACGCAACGGGAGGTGCGGTGCCGGCCGGCACCGCGCCTCCCGTCCGTCAGAGGTGGCTAGGCGAGCTCGACGAGCTCCGCGTAGTCCTTGTTCCAGTGGTCCTCGGTGCCGTCCGGCAGCAGCAGGACGCGCTCCGGGTTGAGCGCCTCGACCGCGCCGGCGTCGTGCGACACCAGGACGACCGCGCCCTCGTAGCCGGCGAGGGCACCGAGGATCTCCTCGCGCGACGCGGGGTCGAGGTTGTTCGTCGGCTCGTCGAGCAGCAGCACGTTCGCGCCGGACACCACGATCATCGCGAGCGACAGACGCGTCTTCTCGCCACCGGAGAGCACGCCGGCCTTCTTGTAGCCGTCGTCACCCGTGAACAGGAACGAGCCCAGGACACGACGGGCCTCGGTCTCGGTGAGGTTCGGCGACGCCGACACCATGTTCTCGATCACAGTGCGGTTCACGTCGATGTTCTCGTGCTCCTGCGCGTAATACCCGATGCGCAGGCCGTGCCCGGGCAGGATCTCCCCCGTGTCCGGCTGGTCGGCGCCCGCGAGGATGCGGAGCAAGGTCGTCTTGCCGGCACCGTTGAAGCCGAGGATGACCACGCGCGAGCCCCGGTCGATCGCCAGGTCGAGGCCGGCGAAGATCTCGAGCGAGCCGTAGGACTTCGACAGCCCCTCGGCCATGAGCGGCGTCCGGCCACAGGCGGCGGGCGTCGGGAACCGCAGCTTGGCGACACGGTCGACGGCGCGCTCGTCCTCGAGCCCCGCCAGGAGCTTCTCGGCGCGCGCGACCATCTGGTGCGCCGCGGCTGCCTTCGTGGCCTTCGCGCCGAAGCGGGCGGCTTGGTCCTTGAGCGTCGCGGCCTTCTTCTCGGCGTTCGCGCGCTCCTTGCGGCGGCGGTCCTCGTCGGCGGCGCGCTGGCGCTGGTAGAGCTTCCACCCCATGTTGTAGACGTCGATGGTCTGCCGGTTGGCGTCGAGGTAGAAGACGCGGTTGACGACCTCGTCGACCAGCTCGACGTCGTGCGAGATGACGATGACCCCGCCCGCATAGGTCTTCAGGTGCTCG
>CAJYIG010000218.1 GCA_913774725.1 uncultured Curtobacterium sp.
GGCCCCCCGCCTCCCGTCCGTCACGCTGGCGGTGCCCCGGTGTCGGTGCACCCGGGTCGGCCCCCGCCGGTCCGGCCCGGAGGGCCCCGTCGTCCTTCGTCGCAGGACTTGCCGCTGGTGGCGCGACCTGGCGGCACGTCGTGCGACTCGAGGGATCGCATGCGGCACGTCGTCGTACCGGAACGGTCGGACGCCGACGCCGACGCCGCCGCCGCTGCGCTCAGGCGGCGGCGAGCAGGGCGTGGACGCGTTCCAGCCGCTCGGACCACCACGCCGTCCGCTCCGGGGACGCTGCGTTCCGCTCCAGCAGCTCCTGGGACACCTCGGTGCGACGGACCGGTACGTGCCCGTCGACCGGCAGCAGGGGAGCGGCGGTGACGTCCGTCTCGAACATCGCGGCCGTCCCGAGCCCCGCCGCGTACCCGGGCGACATGGCCGCCGCGGCGAGGAACGCCCCGGTCCCGAGCCCCACCGACGTGTCGAGCGCACTGGAGACGACGCACGGCAGACCGGCCTCGGCGACGATCGCGCGCGCCGCGGTGACCCCGCCGAGCGGCTGCGCCTTCACGACGAGCACGTCGGCCGCCCCGGCCCGGGCCACGGCGAGCGGGTCCGACGCCCGACGCACGCTCTCGTCGGCGGCGATGGGCACGCCGAGGCCCGCGATCCGTCGCCGGAGCTCGGCGAGCTCGGGCACGGACCGGCACGGCTGCTCGGCGTACTGGAGTCCGTACGGCGCGAGCCGCTCGAGCGCCTCGACGGCCTGGTCGACGGACCAGAGCCCGTTGGCGTCCACACGGAGCGCAGCCTCCGGTCCCATCACGCGACGGACCTCGGCGACGCGGGCGACGTCGTCCTCGATGCTCGTGCCGGGTTCGGCGACCTTGACCTTCGCGGTCGTGCAGCCGGGGTAGCGCGCCAGGAGGTCGGCGACCGCGTCCGGCCCGATCGCCGGCACCGTGGCGTTCACCGGCACGGTGTCGGCTGCGGGGAGGTGCTCGGTCCACCCGAAGTCGACGGCGCTCCGGAGCCATGCGGTCGCCTCGTGGTCGTCGTACTCGACGAAGGGCGAGAACTCCGTCCACCCTGCGGGTCCGCGGAGCAGCACGGCCTCGCGGACGGTGATGCCACGGAAACGGACGCGCATGGGCAATGCGACGACGTGGGCGTCTGCAGTGAGGTCGGCGAGGTCGGGGAGCACACCCCATCCTCGCGCACGAGCGGTGACAGCGACCGGAGTGGCCGCGCCGAGGACCGGCGACGCCGAGGCCCATCCCGCGCCCAGCGCTCCCGCCGCTTCATCGGAGCCGACCGCCAGGGCCGGGCACTAGCATGCACCGGTCGGCCCAGCGTCGACGGCGCCACGGACCACCGTGGCACGTCCGTTCGGCGACCGAGGAGAGGGAGGGCCGGTGGCGTCGGATCCGCAGCAGCGCGCCGCGGCGCAGCGTGCCGCGGCGCAGCGTGCCGCAGCGCAACGCGCGGCGGCGGCGCAGCGTCCCGGTGCGACCCGGCAGGCAGCCGCGCAGCGGACGGCAGCGCAGCGTGCGGCCGTTCCGGGACCGTCCCGACCCGTCGAGAACGCGGCCGCCCGGTCCGCCGGACCCCGTCCTCCCGGAGGTCGCTCCGACACCGGTGACTTCGAGCGCCTGATGCAGCGCAACACCGTCGACACCCGCGCGCTCGAGCACGCCGCCCGCCGCCGCCGGAACCCGATCGTCGGCAAGATCGCGCTCGGACTCGCCGTGGTCTCCGCCGCGGTCGACGCCAGCGCCTTCGCGGTCTTCATGGGCGGCGACACCACGTTCGCCTTCGGCATCTGCTTCGTGGTGGTCTTCCTCACCCTGATCGCCGCGGTGCTCGGCTTCATCGCCGCGGTCGGGTCGTTCGGTCGCTGGTACGGCGCGGTCGGGGTCGTCCTCGCGTTCTTCGCGAACCCGGTCATCCTCATCGTGCTGCTCGTCGTCCTCGCCCCCGAAGCCCTCACGGGGATGTAGTCCCGACGAGAACGGAGTCTCGGCCAGCACGGGGCGGGGGCCGGTCCCACAGCCCGGCGATACGGTGGGGTCATGGCTGCTCCCGTCTCCGACCTGTTCGACCCCGACGTCTGGACCGCTGCTCCGGTCGCGGAGCACTTCACCGACATCACGTACCACAAGCACGTCTCGCAGGGCATCGTCCGCGTGGCCTTCGACCGGCCCGAGGTGCGCAACGCCTTCCGCCCGCGGACCGTCGACGAGCTTTACCGCGCGCTCGACGACGCCCGTCAGGACCCGCACGTCGGCGTCGTCCTGCTCACCGGCAACGGCCCGAGCCCGAAGGACGGCGGCTGGGCGTTCTGCTCCGGCGGCGACCAGCGCATCCGTGGCCGCAGCGGCTACGAGTACGTCGGCGACGAGGGCGCTCCGCCCGAGGGTGTCGACCCCGCCGCCGCCCAGGCATCGATGGGCCGGCTGCACATCCTCGAGGTCCAGCGCCTCATCCGGATGATGCCGAAGGTCGTCATCGCCGTCGTGCCCGGCTGGGCCGCGGGCGGTGGGCACTCACTGCACGCCGTCGCCGACCTGACGATCGCGAGCGCGGAGCACGGTCGGTTCAAGCAGACCGACGCCGACGTGGGGTCCTTCGACGGCGGCTACGGCAGCGCCTACTACGCCCGCCAGATCGGGCAGAAGCTGGCGCGCGAGGTCTTCTTCCTCGCCGAGGAGTACTCGGCGCAACGCGCCTACGAGATGGGTGCGGTCAACAGGGTCGTGGCGCACGAGGACCTCGAGCGCGAGGCGATCCGGTGGGGCGAGACGATCCTCGGCAAGTCGCCGACCGCGATCCGCATGCTCAAGTACGCCTTCAACGCGGTGGACGACGGCATGGTCGGCCAGCAGGTCTTCGCGGGCGAGGCGACACGCCTCGCCTACGCCTCCGACGAGGCGGTCGAGGGGCGCGACGCCTTCCTCGAGAAGCGCAGGCCGGAGTGGACCTCGTTCCCGTGGCACTACTGAGCCCGGGAGCCCGCCGGTGAACCGCCCGCTGGTCGCGATCGGCGCGTCCGACCCGTCCGCGGTGCTGCGCGGCCTGGAGGCTGCGCTCGCCGGCGGTCCCGCACTGCTCCCCGTCGCCGAGGGCGCCCCGGCGCTACCGACACCGCCGCCGTCGCACGTCGCGCAGCGGGTCGCCCTGGTCGTCGAGACGAGCGGGTCCACCGGCACCGGCAAGCGGGTGGCCCTGTCCGCGGACGCACTGCTCGCGGGTGCGGCGTCAGCCGACGCCGCACTCGGCGGACCCGGTCGGTGGGTGCTCGCGCTCCCCACGCACTACATCGCCGGCCTCAACGTCCTGACGCGCTCGATCACGGCGGGGACGAGTCCGGTCGTGGTCCCGCCGGGGCACTTCGACGGCGGTGCGTTCGCCGACGCGGTCGACCGGCTCGACGTCGGCCCCGCAGCGCCCCGCCGCTACACGTCGCTCGTGCCGGTGCAGCTCGCCCGCGTGCTCGACGACCCGCGCGCCACCGCGGCCGCGACCCGGTTCGACGCCGTCCTGGTTGGCGGTCAGTCCACCCCCGCACCACTCCGGCAGCGCGCCCTCGACGCCGGCGTCCGGGTCGTCACGACCTACGGTGCGAGCGAGACGAGCGGCGGCTGCGTGTACGACGGCACGCCGTTCGGCACGGTCCGCGCGGAACTCGTCGACGGCGCGCTCGAGCTCTCCGGTCCGATGCTCGCCGAGGGGTACCTCGACGACCCGGAGCGCACGGCTCGCACCTTCGTCGAGCGCGACGGTCACCGCTGGTACCGGACCGGCGACGCCGCGACGATCGACGACGACGGTCGGCTGCGCGTGCTCGGCCGGCTCGACGACGTGATCGTCTCCGGTGGCGAGAAGGTGCCGCTCGGTGCCGTGGAGCGCCGGGTGCGCGAGCTGCCCGGGCAGGACGCCGCGGTCGTCACACGACGGGCGTCGGGGGAGTGGGGCGAGGTGCCCGTCGTCGTCACGGAACGCCCGCTCGACCTCGACACGGTGCGCGCCCACGTCGCGGAGGCCCTCGGACACGCAGCCCGTCCCGCCGCGATCCTGGTCGTGGA
>CAJYIG010000219.1 GCA_913774725.1 uncultured Curtobacterium sp.
CTCCGCCCTGACCCTGGCGGAGACGGTGACGAGACGCCGGAGACACCACCCTTGACGCAGACCGGTACCGCCGCGGACGGCCAGACGCCCGCGAACCCGACGAACACCGCGAACGACGCCCCGCTCACCCGGCGGGCCGCGCGCCAGTCCGAAGCCCCCGCCCGTCGCGTCACCCCCGTCCGGGACGCCCCGCTCCCCGGCGGTCGCCGCGCCGCCCAGGCCGCTCGCGCCGCCGAGGCCGCCAAGGCGAGCAGCTCGGCCCGCAAGCGCCGCTTCCTGGCTCCCGTCGTGCTGACGGTCGCCGTCGGCATGTTCGGGACGGTCGCGGTCGCCCCGGCCGTCGCCGCCACGCAGCAGGGCGGTCCCTCCGCCGCCGACGCGCAGCGCCAGGTGCGCGCGACCCAGGCACAGCAGTTCTCGGTCTCCGACGCGGTCGCCCTCGCCGGGACCTCGCGCGACGGCTTCGGTGCCACCTCCCAGTCCACGCTCGACGCCGAGGCTGCGCAGAAGGCCGCCGCCGAGCAGGCTGCTGCCGCGCAGGCGCAGGCCGCGGCGACCCAGGCGGCGCGTGCGCAGACCGCGAAGCAGTACTCGTCCTACAGCGGCCCGTCCGCGAACGAGATCGCGACGACCGCGGCCGCCGCGAACACCCCGTTCTCGCTGCCGGTCGTCGTCGCGACCGCCAAGCAGTACATCGGCACCCCGTACGTCTTCGGCGGCGCCGACCCGTCCGGCTTCGACTGCTCGGGCTACATCATGTACGTGTACGCGCAGTACGGCATCAGCCTGGCGCACTCGGTCCCGCTGCAGGACGCCGCGGGCACCACGATCCCCGAGTCCCAGGCGCAGCCCGGCGACGTCGTCATCTTCAACGACGGCTCGCACGACGGTTTCTACATGGGCAACGGCATGATCATGGACGCGCCGAAGCCCGGCGGTTCCGTCTCGATCCGCCCGATCTGGACGAGCAGCTACCACATCGTGCGCTTCGGGATCTGACCCCGCACAGCCGCGCAGCGGTGGCGACGAGTGTGTCGTTCCCGTGAACACTCCCGGAAACCGGTCCGCACACCCTCGTGTCGGGCCGGTTTCCGACGTAGCCTGGGGCTGCACCGGTCCGATCCGGCCCGAACACGGGAGACCTCATGTCAGCGTTCCGCACGACCCGCACCACGGGTCGGCGCGCGCTCGTGGACATACGGTCGACCGCCCCCTGCGTGCACCATCACGCACCTGCATGACGAGAGCACTGCCCATCCGGGTGGTGCTCTTCGTGGTTCGTGGGCGTGGTCGCAGGTCGCGGTTCCCTGTCGACGTCGATCGACCCGACGCACCCGCAGCGCCTGGAAGCCGTCCAGGCACCGTCGGAAGGGAACCCATGCGCACTCTCGTCCTCAACGCCGGTTACGAGCCCCTCGCGGTGATCTCGGACCGACGGGCCCTCGTGCTGGTCATGAACCAGAAGGCCGCCGTCATCGCCGCCGACATCGACCACCCGGTCACCGGGTCGTCCGCAAGCTTCGATCGTCCGTCCGTCATCATCCTCACCCGCTACGTGCGCATCCCGCACGCGAGACTCGTGCCCGTCTCGCGCCGCGGTGTCCTGCGGCGTGACGCCAACCGCTGCGCGTACTGCGACCGGCACGCCACGACGATCGACCACGTGCAGCCACGGTCGCGCGGCGGCCAGGACTCGTGGGAGAACCTCGTCGCGTGCTGCCTGGCGTGCAACAACACGAAGGGCGACCGCACCCCGCAGGAGATGGGGTGGCGGCTGCGGTTCCGGCCGAAGGCGCCGCACGGTGCGTCCTGGGTGGTCCGCGGG
This sequence comes from uncultured Curtobacterium sp., assembly GCA_913774725.1. Lineage (GTDB taxonomy): Bacteria > Actinomycetota > Actinomycetes > Actinomycetales > Microbacteriaceae > Curtobacterium > Curtobacterium subtropicum. The sequence goes on from CAJYIG010000219.1 coordinate 1,826, forward strand.
ATCGAGCGTCCGCAGTCGGAGTGGGACGAGTACCTGGTGGCCGCGTAGCGGCGGCTGTCGCCGTCGACGGACGGGAGGCGCGGGGCGGGGCCGCCACGCGCCTCCCGTCCGTGCCCTGGCCGCTTGCGTGTGCGTGCGTCCGTCGACCGTTTCGCGCGAGGGAGACCGATCCGCTCGTAGGGTGTCGTTCCTTCGGGCCCCCGATGCGCGGATCGTCCTCCCATCGCGGACGTGATGGGAAGGAACGGGCAGGCGTAGCCTGCGGGCCATGAGCGAGACGGCGGTGATCGACGACGCCGTGATCGACGACCTCCGGGCCCGGCTCCGCGCCACGCGGTGGCCTGACGTGCCCGTCGGCACCGGGTGGTCGCTCGGCGTCGACGTCGACGAACTCCGACCGCTGGTCGAGTACTGGGCGGACGGGTTCGACTTCGGTGCGCACCGGGAGCAGCTCGCCGCGCTGCCCTCCGAGTGGCACGTCGTCGACGGCATCCGGGTGCACGTGCTGCGCGCACGGGCCGGACGGCCGGATGCGCTCCCGCTGTTGCTCGCACACGGCTGGCCGGACTCCGGGTGGCGGTACCGCAAGGTCCTGCCGATGCTCGTCGCGGCCGGGTTCGACGTCGTCGTGCCGGACATGCCCGGGTACGGGTTCTCGGCAGCGCCGCCGCGGGTGCTCGACGCCCGCGACGTCGCCGACATGTGGGCGACGCTGATGACGGATCTCGGGTACGAGCGCTTCGCGGCGTCCGGTGGGGACATCGGCACGCACGTCGTCCGGTACCTCGCGCTCGACCACCCCGACCGGGTCGTCGCCGTGCACCGGATCGACGGCGGACTGGCGTGGCCCGGGATCGACACCGCGGAGCTGTCGTCGGCCGAACGGGCCTTCGTGCGGGAGACCGACCGGTGGCGGACCGCCGAGGGCGCGTACGCGATGATGCACCGCACCAAGCCGCAGACCGCGGCCGTCGGGCTGACCGACTCGCCCGCCGGGCTCGCCGCGTGGATCGTCGAGAAGCTCCGGTCGTGGAGCGACTGCGGCGGGGACCTCTGGTCGGTGTACACGCGGGACGAGGTCCTCGCGCTGCTGACCGAGTACTGGGCCACGGCGACGATCGGGTCCTCGATGCGGATGTACCACGCGAACGCCGCGATCCCCGCCGAGCAGTTGAGCCGCCGGGTGGAGGTGCCGTCGGGGTTCTCCGTGTTCCCCGGTGACATCGTCCGGGCGCCGCGGGAGTGGCTCGAGCGGACGACGAACCTCGTGTACCACCACGAGCTCGACCGGGGCGGGCACTTCGCGCCGTTCGAGCAGCCGCGGCTGTTCGTGGACGAGGTCTGCGCGTTCCTGGAGCCCTACCGCCGCTAGAGTGGACGGGCCAGCCTCTGTAGCTCAACGGAAGAGCAGTTCCGTCCTAAGGAAACGGTTGGGGGTTCGAGTCCCTCCAGGGGCACCAGGAGTCCTGATGAGGGTTCGAGTCCCTGCAGTGCTGATCCAGGGGCACCAGGAGTCGTGATGAGGGTGCGAGTACCTGCAGTGCTGATCCAGGGGCACTCCTCACCCGCGATCTGTCGCCGGGTTCTCCACAACCGTCGCGCTGGACGGTAGCCGGCCTCGTGCGCCCCGTACGATTGACCCCGTGTCCAAGGTCCTGAGCAGTCTCCCCGTCGGCGAACGAGTCGGCATCGCGTTCTCCGGAGGTCTCGACACCTCCTGCGCGGTCGCCTGGATGCGCGAGAAGGGAGCGGTGCCCTGCACGTACACGGCCGACATCGGCCAGTACGACGAGCCGGACATCGACGCCGTCCCGGGTCGGGCGAAGGAGTACGGCGCCGAGATCGCGCGCATCGTCGACGCGAAGAGCGCCCTGGTGGAAGAGGGCCTCGTCGCCCTGCAGACCGGTGCCTTCCACATCCGCTCCGGCGGCAAGACGTACTTCAACACGACTCCCCTCGGCCGTGCGGTCACGGGCACCATGCTCGTCCGCGCCATGAAGGAGGACGGCGTCGACATCTGGGGCGACGGCTCCACCTACAAGGGCAACGACATCGAGCGGTTCTACCGCTACGGCCTGATGGCCAACCCGCGCCTGCGTGTCTACAAGCCCTGGCTCGACACCGAGTTCGTCGAGGAGCTCGGCGGCCGCAAGGAGATGAGCGAGTGGCTCGTCGCCCGGGGCTTCCCGTACCGCGACTCCACCGAGAAGGCGTACTCGACCGACGCGAACATCTGGGGTGCAACGCACGAGGCGAAGAGCCTCGAAGAGCTCTCGAGCGGCCTGGACATCGTCGAGCCGATCATGGGCGTCGCCGCCTGGCGTGACGACGTCGAGGTCGCCACCGAAGAGGTCTCCGTCCGCTTCGAGGCCGGCCGTCCGGTTGCGATCAACGGCGTCGAGTACGCCGACGCCGTCGCGCTCGTGTACGAGGCGAACGCCATCGGTGGCCGTCACGGCCTCGGCGCGTCCGACCAGATCGAGAACCGCATCATCGAGGCGAAGAGCCGCGGCATCTACGAGGCGCCGGGCATGGCGCTGCTCCACATCGCCTACGAGCGCCTGCTCAACGCGATCCACAACGAGGACACGGTCGCGGCGTACCACAACGAGGGTCGCCGTCTCGGCCGCCTGATGTACGAGGGCCGCTGGCTCGACCCGCAGTCGCTCATGCTCCGCGAGTCGCTGCAGCGCTGGGTCGCCTCGGCGGTCACCGGCGAGGTCACGCTGCGCCTGCGCCGTGGCGACGACTACACGATCCTCGACACCACGGGTCCGGCGCTGTCCTACCACCCGGACAAGCTGTCGATGGAGCGCGTCGGCGACGCCGCGTTCGGCCCGGACGACCGCATCGGGCAGCTCACGATGCGGAACCTCGACATCGCCGACTCGCGCTCGCGGCTCGAGCAGTACGCGGCCGCCGGACTCATCGGGGGCGCGACGGGCGAGCTCGTCGGGCAGCTGCAGTCGGGTGAGGCCGAGGAGATCCTCGGCGGGGCGGTCGTCGCCTCCGCGGCAGACGACGCGCTCGGCCGTGCGACGGACGCCGCGTCCGAGGGCGCCGCGTTCGACTCCGGCACCGACTGACGCGCACCGCGCCGACACGAACGGGAGCCCCTGCCACGCGCGGGGGCTCCCGTTCGTCGTACCGGTGGGCGCTGGACATCGGTGCCGGGCGCACCGCCCGACGTCGCGCGCGTCGATCGACAGGTGCGACGTCGTCCTGTGCGCACGCATCGATTGCGTCCGCACGGTGCGACATCGCGCGCGTCGATCGACACGTGCGACGTCGCGGTAGGCGTGCCGACGGAGCCCGCCGCGTCGATCGACACGTGCGACGTCGCGGCAGGCGTGCCGACGGAGCCCGCCGCGCCGACGGAGCGCGCCGGTGGACCTGCCGGCCCGGTTGCCGATGCGCCCGCACGACGGACGGGAGGCGCGGTACCAGCCGGCACCGCGCCTCCCGTCCGTCCCGTGGGCGCGTCTACCGCCGCTCGGCGGTCTCCGGACGCTTCTGCCGCCACGGCTCCGCCGGCCGGTCCGGGCCGCCCCAGACCTGCACGGCACCCCACGCGGCCGCCAGGAGCGGCACCGAGATGATCGCGCCGGTGATGCCGGCGAGCACCGTGCCCGCCGTCAGGCCGATCAGGATGACCAGACCGTGCAGCTTCAGCGTCTTGCCCATCAGCACCGGCTGGAGCAGGTTGCCCTCGAGCTGGTTCACGAGCACCACGATGCCGACGACGATGAGCGCGGCGACGGGCCCGTTCGCGACGAGGGCGACGAGCGCGGCGAGGATGCCCGCGGCGGTGGCACCGACGATCGGGATGAACGCGGTGATGAACACGACGACGGCGAGGGGGAGTGCGAGCGGGACACCGACGATCGCCAGGCCGACGCCGATGCCGATCGCGTCCACCGCTGCGACGCTCGCCGTGCCGCGTACGTACCCGCCGAGGGTCTGGACGACGCGGTCGCCGACGCGACGAGCACGGTCGTAGCGGGCGCCCGTGAAGGGACGGAGGAGGAACTCCCAGATCGCCGGCCCGTCCTTGAGGAAGAAGAACAGCACCACGATCATCAGGACGAGCCCGGTCAGGAAGTTCGCCGTGGCTGATGCGCCGGCCAGGGCGCCGGAGCCGAACTGCGAGCTCGTCAGGAAGCCCTGCACCCCGTCGACGACCTGGTCGACCTGCTGGTCGGAGATCGAGAACGGCAGGTGGTCGACGGTGTCCTGCAGCTGCTGGAACCCGCTGATCGCGGACTTCTGCAGGTCGGGCCACTGGGCGATCACGGCGACGACGATGAGCCACCCGACCAGGCCGAGGACCACGAGGACACCGAGCAGCACCGCGAGGGTCGCGAGCACCGAGGGCACCCTGTGCCGGCGGAGCCACGAGACGACCGGGTGCATGGCGGAGGCGATGATCAGGGCGAGGAGCACCGGGATCGTCACGACGCTCAGGGTCGCGGCGGCGTACACGATGCCGCTCGCGATCACGAGCACGATGATCACCTGCAGGCACCGGGTGGCGAGACTCCCGAACCCGTCGGTCCACTTGCGGGTGAGCGGACCGGGCTGCCGGTCGGGGTCGGTGTGCGGGCTGCCGAACAGGGGCATGGGGCTCCTCGAGGGTGGTGCGGAGCCTCCACGCTACCGATGCAGCCGACCCGCGGCCGATGACGTCCGGGGACGCCGCTAAGCGCATCGCCCTGGACGCGCTCCGCACCCGCTTCTACGCTGGGCTCACCGGGTTCACTCACAGGGTCCCGTCGTCACGATGCCCTCGCGGTCCGCGAGGTCTGGCACAGCGGGACGGCCCGGTCGGATCCGGGGTGAGCAACACCTCGATGAAGGGCTGTCCTCCATGACCGCCACGCACCCGTGCTCCACGCACCTCGACTTCTCGGCGGGTCACCCCCGCACCGCCGCATCCACCTTCGCCGCCACGACCCTGCGAGTGCTCTCGTGATGCCCCGTCCGACCGAGGACTGGCACCGTCACGGCATGCGTTCGCCGGAGGAGGTCGCCGAGCTGATCGCCGACCGTGTCGGCGGTACCTCGGACGCCGCCGTGCCCACGGGGCCGGAGCACGACGAGCCCTCGTACGCGGACTTCCTCGGCGACCAGCTCTGACGACGGCGGCCCCCGGACGGGGGCTCGCGCACTCGGCTCCCGGCACGGATGATCCTCGGCAAGGGCTCCGTGCCCCCGTCCCGTCTCACCAGCGGGACCCTGGATCAGGAGGACCCGACGTGCACGACCACGACACCCACCCGTTCGACCG